>JAAYXC010000133.1 GCA_012516115.1 Bacillota bacterium
ATATTGCCGAGAACCGTGATCAGGAAGGCCGCCACCAGCGTACCAGCGACATCGCCGATACCGCTGGCAAAGTTGGTGCCACCGGCAATTACCGCCGTCATAGAATCGAGCGAAAATGGGGTTCCTGCCAAGGGATCACCAGAACCCATCCGGGCGGCTAGAAACAATCCGGCCATCGCTCCGAACATACAAGCCACCACATGGGCCCAAACCTTGGTGCTCATTATGTTTATGCCCGACCTAAAGGCTGCGGCCCTATTGCCCCCGACCGCTCTTATATGAAGGCCAAGAATTGTACGGTTCAGAATATAGTTGGATAAAACGGTTACAAGGACCAACATTATTAGGGGTACCGGGATCCCCCATAAGGCAAGGTCGACCAACTTCATATAAGAATACGGAATCATCCCTCCGGGGGCCGGCATTAGATAGAGAGCAAAGCCCATAACTACCGAATTCGTCGCAAAAGTGATGACCATCGCATCCATCCTAAGTCGCGTGGCGAGGACACCGTTTACCATCCCCACCACTCCCCCAAGGGCCAGACAAAGTAGGATGACACCGAACATGGTGAGAAAGTTATCGCGCATTAGCATCGCACCGATCACGGTGGTTAAACTGATGATGCCGCCGACGCAAAGATCAACATCGCCGGCCAAAATGGCAAACGTCTGACCTAGGCCGGCAAGACCAAGGGGGATGAGCTGGACGGCCACGTTGGACAGATTATATGGCTTTCTGAAAGTCGGAGAATAGATGCTCGCGACGACCACTACCAACAAGGTGATAATATAGATCGGGAACGATGGATCGTTCCTCCATCGAACCCACCCAGTCGGTACAGTGGGCGCAGCATTATAATTGGAACTGCTCGACGCTGAAATCGTCATGTTATTCCTCCATAACCCCAAGGAGATGCTCCCCGATCTTCTTTAAAAGACGAAACCTCTTTTAACCCCCATTGCGCCTTCATGATCTTTTCCTTGTCCGCTTCTTCCGCCGCCATCTCCTTGACGATTCGGCCGTCATAAACCACGAGTATTCGGTCACACAAACGCAACACTTCCATGAGATCGCTTGAAACTATGAGAACGCCGCTCCCTTCATCGGCTTGGCGACGTATCAGTCGATATATCTCTTCTTTCGCGCCGACGTCGATCCCCCGGGTGGGTTCGGAGAACAAGAATATCGTCGGCCTACTACAAAGCCACTTGGCGATTACTACTTTTTGCTGGTTGCCTCCGCTTAAGCTCCTCGCCTCCTGCAAGGGAGAAGCCAGCTGAATCTTTAACTGTTCCACAAGATTTTCTATGAGTTTGGCCTCATTGGAAAGCCGTACAAAACCTGCTACCTGGCGACGATCGAGAGTGGCAAGGGCGATATTCTGCCGTACGTCAAGGGATAAACAACGCCCCTCCGCCTTCCTCTCTTCGGGCACAAATACTATACCGGCCTTTATCGCCTCCCGGGGCGAAGTTAAACGAAGACAGGAACCACGAAGATAAATTTCCCCCTTGGTCGGCCTCAACTCACCAAAGATTGCCCTCGGTATCTCCCGCTGGCCCTGCCCTTCTAAGCCGACCATCCCCACGATCTCGCCTTCGTTAATCCGGAAACTCACATCATAGAAGGCTCCGGGAAGCGTTAAACCTTTTACCTCGAGAAGGGGGCGCTCACGCGGGGCAATATCCCCTATTATCCGTGTTTCCACCTGGGCCTTCCCTGTCATCATCTGGACCGTCGTCTCGGGATCTATGGCTTCCTTGGTCCGCGTGGCCACGACTTTGCCATCACGCAGAATGGTGATGCGGTCTGCCACGGCAAATACTTCCTCGAGACGGTGGGAAATAAATATCACTCCGCATCCCCGTTCGGCAAGGTTACGCATGAGACCGAGGAGGCGCTCAACTTCTTCCGCGTTTAACGCCGCCGTGGGCTCGTCCATGATAAGTATGCGTGCATCCAGCGACAACGCTTTCGCTATCTCTACCAGTTGTTTCTGCCCGAGGCTGAGCGCCCTAACCTTTACTTGCGGATGTATATCAAGCCCCACGATCTTTAAATATTTGCGGGCGGAGGCATACATGGCGGAGAGATCCAAAATGCCCATGGCTCGTCCGGGTTCATGTCCCAAGAAGATGTTTTGCGCTACGGTAAGGTCCTCGATAAGGTTGAGTTCCTGATGGATAACGCTTATGCCCAAACTGGCCGCCCGAGAGGGGCTGAGCATCTTCACCGGCTTGCCCTGGAGCAAAATTTCCCCCGCATCGGGCTGAAGCACTCCGCTTAATATCTTAATCAAAGTGGACTTTCCCGCGCCGTTCTCGCCGAGAAGCCCATGGACCTCTCCCTGTTCGCAAACGAAATCGACCGAATCAAGGGCAAGGACACCCGGAAACTTTTTTTGAATCCCCTTCATCATAAGAAATGGAACTTCATCGGCCATAAAATAACCCTCCGCCGCTTTTTATGGGCGGGGGGATCACCCGGATCCTTATACCGGATCTCCGGAGATCGCCCCCGCTTCATCGAAGTGTTATTTTTTAGTGCCCCACAACTCGCGGAGTTTTTCATCGCTTAATTTCGTATGCACCCAGAAAATGTCCGAGAGATCGAACCGGACAAGCCGGTCTACATTATCGTTTGTCACGATCTCTAAAGGCATTTCCACTACGCGTTTTACTTTTTCTCCTCGCAATACCTTCAAGCCCAATTCAAGTGCAACTACACTACAATATGGCGGCTCGGTGACGCTATAACTCTTGAATCCTTTGGATTTTAGTTGTGACCACAACTTGAGGAAACCATTTGAAGCCGTTCCCGTAACCGGGACAATCCGTCCGGCCTCCATGCAAGCCGTAAGGGCTCCTTGGGCAGAACCACCACCGTCGGTCCAAACACCATCTAAGACCGGATTGGCGGCCAAAAAATTCTCCATTGCCGCTTTACCTTTGTCGAATGCCCAGTCAACCCAGGCCGTACCGACTACCTGGATGCCCGGGTACTTTTTAAGGACCTCTTCCGCGCCATTCCACCGGCGTACCGCAGAAGAGGTTCCGGGGATCCCACCCAACATCACGATCTTACCTTTGCCCCGAAGCTCTTTGCAGAGCCACTCCATCATTGAGCCACCGAGTTTTTCCTGGTTCCCGGCTAATTTTACCGTAACCTTAGGCGTATCCACCACATTATCGAACGTAACGACCACGATGCCTCTTTCGACCGCTTTCTCGACAACCGGCGAGATGGCCGAAGGCGACGTTGCGGTTACGAGCAAAAGATCAACGCCCTTTGCCATGAGGTCCTCGATATCCGCAATCTGCTTGGCAATAGCCCCGCCCGCATCGGTTATATAATATTCCTTAATTACCCCAGATTTTTTAAGTTTATCAGCTTCAGCTTTAAACTCTTCCACCATAGCGATCTTAAACGCGTTAGCAGGAGATACATTACTTAGGCCGACTATATATGGCGCCCGTTTTTTGTATTTCTTCGTATCGACATATTCATCTTTTGCTGTCGGACTGATAGCGCTTATTAACAATCCGAATAATAACATTACGCCAGCCAATATGCACACTCTACGCCACTTCATAAAGTTTCCCTCCTTAGAAATCTAATTTTCATACATCCTTGTAACCAGATCCTCTAAACC
>JAAYXC010000134.1 GCA_012516115.1 Bacillota bacterium
AATCCGTTGCCTGGTTCACAGTTTTGAATTCTTCGGCGGAGTGAGCGACATCGTCCTTACTGACCGGATGAAAACCGTAATCCTTGGGGTTGATGAGGACAGAAAATCTTTATGGAACCCTGTCTTTAAACCTCTGGCCGCCACTTTTGGCTTTATCCCTAAAGTATGTAAAACGCGACGCCCCCAACCAAAGGCAAGGTGGAAGCCAAGTAGTAACATTGGCCAGGTGAGGAAGGATGATTATTGATTTTCACACCCATTGTTTCCCCGACGAGATCGCCGTTTACGCCGTACCCAAGCTGGCCGGTATGGCCCCGGAAGGGATCAGGGCCTTTCTCGACGGGAGGCTCACTTCCCTATTGGCCTCCATGGAGAAGGCAGGGATTGCCGTCTGTGTGGTGCAACATATTGCCACCAAGCCCAAGCAGGAGAAGACCATAAATACCTGGGCGGCGAAGATCCAAACGGAACTCGGCCCCGGCAAGATCTATTCTTTCCGCACCATCCACCCGGAGACCCCCGATTGGCGGGGGGAGATAAAACGCCTTCTGGATCTCGGCCTCAAAGGGGTGAAGTTCCACCCTGATTATCAGAACTTCTTCGTCGACGAGAAGCGGCTTTTCCCCCTTTACGAGGAGCTTTGCCGGGAAAAACTGCCCGTTCTTTTTCATTCCGGTGTGGACATCGGGCTCCCCGAACCCTGCCACTGTGAACCGGCAAGACTCCGCAAGGTTATTGAGACTTTTCCGGAGGGGAAATGGATCGCCGCCCATATGGGGGGATGGCAGCGCTGGGATGAAGTAGAGCGGTATTTGTTGGGGCTGCGGATTTATATGGATACCTCTTATTGCCTGCCCCATATAGGAAAGGAGAGAATGGTCCGGCTTATCCGGGAGCACGGCGCCGGGAGAATCCTCTTCGGCTCGGATTCTCCTTGGGCGGACCAAAGAGAAGCGGTCGAGGAGATCGTGGGGTTGGCGCTTTCGCCGGAAGAAAAAGAGCAGATCCTGGGGAAGAATGCGGCTGTCTTATTAGAACTACGTAGCAGCAAAGGTTGTTTTCCTATTTGAATGGTCCAAGGAAACCAGTGAAAGGAACGAAGGCTGGCGATGGCCGTGGCCGAACGCCTTGGTTACGACCGGGAAACCCGCCACCAGATCTATCTGGCCTGTAAATTTTTGGCTTTGGAATACTCCTTCCCGGGAACGGGCCTTCCTTCCCCGGGCGAACCGACGGATTGGGAAGATGTGGCCATCGCCGAGGTCCCGCTGTCCCGCCGGCTGGTCCTCCATCAGCAGACGGCCTTTAAAGCCTGGGCGATAAAACGTGCGGTGGAAGAGGAAACCTTCTGGCCGCATCCCCGCCATCCCGCCCATCTCATCGCCGCCTGCCGTGATTACCTGCTGGGGAGGGATCCCGGCGCCCACGAAGCGGAGCTCTGGAAAACCGTGGAGAAGACCGCCGCGGAGCTCTTGTTACAGCAAGAGGGGGGCGGGGGTCCCCTGGCGGCCGAAAAAGGCCTTCCGCCCGAGCGCAGACGGGCCGGCCGCCAAAAGGGTACAACCCCCTCCTCCTATCCTGCCCCCCCTTCCGCGGCGCCGAAGAAAAAAGCATAGGCCAACGGGCCGGTCGAAGTCTAGGGAAGAAACGAGCAGCGATGAGGTGGATAATTCCCGCAATCCGTGGCTGAAAGATTAGAAATTAAGCCACCGATTGACACAGATTGACACGGATTAAGTTCTTATTGATGGTTATGGCCTTTAACGGATTTAAGCAGGCCGGGATCCATACCGCAACGCATTCCGAGAGGTCCGCGGTTACTCTCATTCCTCTTCCCCTTCCGCGCCACCGAAGAAAAGGCGGTAGGCCGCTTGGAGTTTTTCGCGGCACGGCATCGGCGGCCAGAGTTCCACGGAGGCGGACGGGATCCGCATGGCCGCGGCCAGATTCGTGTAGACGAAACGGTTCTCCCGGCAGAGTCGATGGAGGAGTTCTTTTACCTTCCGCCGGTGGGTATGGCCTTCGTGGGGGCACCCACTCGGCACGGGGTCAAAGCCGAGGAGGCCGAGGTGCCGACGGATCTCGGCCTCCCGCAGGTAAACCAGGGGGCGGATCAAACTCAAACCACCCCGGAGTTCCGTCTTGGGCCGGAAGGTCTGGAGTTTGCCGGCATAAAAGAGGGAAAGGAGAAAGGTCTCCACCGCGTCGTCATGGTGATGGGCCAAGGCCACCCGGTTGAAGCCGAGTTCCCGCGCCAGCCGACAGATGGCCCCCCGCCGCAGATAGGCGCAACGGGCGCAGGGGTCTTTCCGGTTGGCAAGCCCGGCCGCCAACGCGGTGCGGATGAGATGCCATTCCACCCCCAAATCCTTGAGGAATTCGCCCATGGAAGCCGGGGGATAGTCGGGCCGGAACCCCGCATCCAGGGTCACCGCGGCCAGGGTGAAAGGAACGCGCCGGTTATGAAGCTGAAGGGAACGGAGAGCGTAAAGGAGAAAAGCGCTGTCCTTCCCTCCGGAAAACCCGACCAGAACCCGGTCGCCCGGTCGGAGGAGATCGAACTCCACGATGGCCCGCCAGATCCGGCGGTTCAGGGAACGAGGGAGAGGGAACCGGGAGTCCAAGGAACGATTTCCTCCAGCCCTTCTGCGCTTACCTTAAACGCCCTTGGCGTTCAGCACCCGCCGGAGGAAATCCTCCACCTCCGCGGGGCCGGGAACCACCGGCAGGTTCTGCAAAGCCCGTTGTTCCATGGTGTTACGGACCATCTCCGGCAACCGCGCCGGGTCGCACCCCATGGCCGCCAGATTCGGTGGGAGCGGGAGGTTGGTCACCAGGCGTCGTACGGCGGCGATGAATTCCTCCGCCGCCCGGCGTTCCTCGGTGGCCGGCGGAACAAGGTCGGTTCGGTGGGCCAGGCGGGCCAGACGAGAAAGGGAATGGGGGAGGACAAAGGTGAGAACCTCGGGCAAGAGGAGACCCACGATGGCCCCGTGGTCCACCTCCATCACACCTCCGATGCCCATGCCGACCGCGTGACCGAGGATGGTCCCGGCCTGAGCGAGGGTCACCCCGCCCATGACCGCGGCTATGGCCATACCCGTTCGCGCACCGAGGTCGTTACCGTTTTGGGATGCCGTTTCAAGATGTTGAAAGACAAGACGAACCGCCTCTTCGGCAAAGAGGGCGCTGATGGCCGTGGCGTTCTTCGAAAGATAAGACTCCACCGCGTGGGCCAGGGCATCCATACCCGAACTGGCGGTCACCGCCGGCGGCATGGTCGTGGTCAACTCCGGATCGACCAACGCCACCGTCGGATAGAAACGGTGATGGGAGACCCCGATCTTCCGCCGGCGCCGCGGGTCGGTCATGACGGCGATGGGCGTCACCTCAGACCCGGTCCCGGAAGTGGTGGGTACGGCGATGATAGGCAGGGCGGGCGTCTCGGGTGAGAGAGGGGCGAAAAACAGCTCCGCCGCCGGCCGACTGGATTTGGCCGCCATGGCCACGGCTTTGGCCGTATCCATGGCGCTGCCCCCACCCAGCCCGACCACCACTTCGGCCTTTTCCCGTCTGGCCAGGTCGGCCCCTTCGTCGATGAGGTCGGTGGTGGGATTGGGGAAAACGCGGTCGAAAAGGACGAATCGTCCGCCGGCTTCTTCCACCGCCTCCCGGAGCCGCGCCAGGACGCCGGTGCGGTGCATGGCGCTCCGGCCGGTTACCACCAGGACCGTACGGCCCAGGGCCATCGCTTCTCTGGTCACCTCGGTGAAGGCGCCACGGCTCACGTTTACTCTGGTCGGAAGGGAAAAGCAGGCTTTTTCTTCCATGACGATAACCTCCTCCTTGCGAAGTATCGAGGGAGCACCCCGGCTAAAGGATCGGCCCCATTCCTCCTGGCAAAAACGGCCAAAGCAGGAATCCACTCCACAAAAGAGAATTAAATCTTAACACCATCATACCAAAAAGGGGTGCAAGAGCGTTGTTCAATACCGTGCTGTTCGACCTGGATGGAACTCTGGTCAATCTAGACATCGAGTTCTTTCTCCACCGCTATGTGGAAGCCCTGGCACCCCGTTTCCACCACCTCGTACCGCCAAAAGTCTTCGTCCGGGAACTCTTCCGCTGGAGCCAGGCCATGGTGGAGAACGAAGACCCTGACCTCACCAATCTGGAGGTCTTCTGGCGCGGTTTTCCTGCCGCCGTGGGGGTAAAGCGCGATGTCCTGGAACCGATCTTCAACGATTTCTACGCCCACGACTTCCCGCGCCTGCAGCCGCCGGGGGCGAAGAACCCGGCCGCCCGGCGGTTGATAGAGAACCTCCTCGAAAAAGGATACACCGTGGTCATCGCCACCAACCCCATCTTCCCCCGGATGGCCATTTTGGAGCGATTACGCTGGACGGATTGCGCCGATTTCCCTTACGCCTATATCACCTGCGGGGAAGAGATGCATTTCTGCAAGCCCAACCTGGCCTTCTTCCACGAAGTCCTGGCCAAGATCGGTCGCCGACCCGCAGAATGCCTCATGGTCGGAAACGATATGGAAGAAGACATGATCGCCCAGAAACTCGGGTTTTTCACCGCCTTCGTCACCGATCTTCCCATCGACCGGGGCGAAGCCCGCCTTAACCCGGATTGGCGTGGCCGCCTCGCCGAACTGGCCGAAGTCTTTGCCACCGACGGGGAGACCTCCCTCTTCTGCCCCCGCGTGGGCCGACCTTAGCCGGTTCTTCCAAAAGGTCATAAACAAACGGGCCGCCCGGCCGAAGACGGGCGACCCGTATAACGAACTGCGGTCCGCTTTAAACCTCGGCCGGGGCCAGACCACCGAACGGCGCCGGTCCGCGGTCGGAGGTCCCTTTTTCCCCAGAGGCCACCGGGGCCCCGTTCTCCTGAACGGCGGTGCGTTTCGCCACCAGTTCGCGCATGAGGGTGGCAAACTCCTCCCCTTCCAGGGTCTCTTTTTCCATCAGGACCTCGTAAACCCCGTCGAGCTCGAAACGGTGCTCCCGGAGGATCCCCAAAGCCCGGTGATAGCATTCATCGATGATCCGCCGCATCTCGCGGTCGATGGCCGCCGCCAGTTCCTCGCTGTAGTTTTTGTCCCGGGCGATGTCACGACCGAGGAAGATCTGTTCTTCGTGCAGGTGGCCGAAGGTCATGTGACCCAACTCGCTCATGCCGTACTCGGTGACCATCTTCCGGACCAGCTTCGTCGCGTTCTCCAGGTCGGAACGGGCTCCGGTACTGATCTCGTTGAAGACCAGAACCTCGGCCGCCCGGCCGCCGAGCATCATCGTCACCTCGTTCAAGAGCTCGGTCTTGGTCATGTTCCGTCGGTCTTCTTCGGGCATGGCCAGGACATACCCTTCCGCCCGGCCCCGCGGGATGATGGAGACCTTATGGACGGGATCGAAGCCCGGCAAGAAGTAGGCGGTCACCGCGTGACCGGCCTCGTGGTAAGCCTTGCATTGCTTCTCGCGTTCACTGATGATGCGGCTCTTCTTCTCCGGGCCGGCGATGACCCGCTCGATGGCCTCGGCCACATCGCTGAAGTAGATCTTCTTTTTCCCCCGTCTGGCGGCAAGCAAAGCCGCTTCGTTCAAGACATTGGCCAGGTCGGCCCCGGTGAAGCCGGGGGTCCGGCGGGCCAGCACTTTAAGGTCCACGTCCGCCAGGGGTTTGCCCTTGGCGTGGACCTTCAAGATCTCCTCCCGCCCCTTGATGTCCGGGATGTCCAGCGTCACCTGCCGGTCGAACCGTCCGGGGCGCAACAGGGCCGGGTCCAGCACGTCCGGCCGGTTGGTGGCGGCCAGGATGATGATCCCCGAGTTGGGTTCGAAACCGTCCATCTCTACCAAGAGCTGGTTTAAGGTCTGCTCCCGCTCGTCGTGGCCGCCGCCCAGGCCCGCGCCGCGCTGACGGCCCACGGCGTCGAGCTCGTCCACGAAAACGATGCACGGGGCGTTATTTTTGGCCTGGTCGAAGAGGTCGCGGACCCGGGCCGCACCCACGCCCACGAACATCTCCACGAAATCCGAACCGCTGATGCTGAAGAAAGGCACCCCGGCCTCCCCGGCCACGGCCCGGGCGAGCAAGGTCTTGCCGGTTCCCGGCGGGCCCACCAGAAGAACACCCTTGGGGATCCGGGCCCCCAGTTCCGTGAAGCGCTTGGGGTTCTTTAAGAATTCCACGATCTCCACGAGCTCTTCTTTGGCCTCCTCCTGCCCGGCCACGTCATCGAAGGTCACCTTGGTCTTCTGCTCCTGGTGGAGTCGCGCCCGGCTCTTCCCGAAGGCCAAGGCCTTGTTACCGCTGTTCTGCATCTGGTTTAAGAGGAAGAACATAAAGCCACCGATCAGAAGCACCGGTAAGAGCTGGCCGAGGATCAAAGGCCAGAGGCTGTTGCCGATGGGTTTATATTCGTATTCGACCTGATAACGGTCGAGGAGCGGTTCGAGAAGGTCGGTGCGCAGCGGACCGGCCGTGCGGTATTCGGTGGCCCCGTTGGGCCCGAGCCCGACCCCATCCCGCTCTTTGTATTTACCCCAGATCTGACCACTGTTGTTATCGATCACTACGGTCTTGATCTTGCCGGCGGCTACTTCTTGTTTGAACTGAAGGTAACTTAACCGGGCCACCTGAACCGAGGCCGGGTTTTGCACCTTCAGCACCACCCAAAGCAAGACCACGGCCAGAAGCAAGTAAAAAAGCAAATCCCGCCAAATTTTCAAGAAGAAAAGTCCTCCTTCCCTCCACAGGAAACCGAAGATCGCGCCTCGAGCGGCGGGAACGCCGTCTTCGCGTAGATCTTAATTATAACACAGCCCTTATGTGGGGACAATTCTTACTTCAAGGCGCCAAAGATAAACGGAGGATGCGGCGGCTGGTCTCCCGGAGGCGGAAGCGCTCGTCCAGCCTTAACCCGGCCAACCAGACGATGCGATCCCGACCGTCCACCACCACCGGCACGGCCTCCCGCTCTTCCCGCGGCACCCTGGCCTCGATCAGAAACTCCTTCACTTTCTTGCTCCCGCCGAGTCCCAGGGGATAGAACCGATCCCCCGGCCTCCGGGAGCGAACCCAAAGGGGCCAGACGATAGCCTCGGCATCCACGAACGCCTCCTCCCTACCAACGTCGGTCCAGGCCGGAAGGTTCCCCTCCCACCAGGCGGCCACGAGGCGCCGACCGTCCGGAAGAACCAAACTCCCGGGGACGGGAAGCTCGCGGGGGATGATGGCCGGCCGCGGATGGCGTCGACCGAGAAAAAGCACCGCGTGCCGGCGCTCGAGCAAGAGGCCACCGGGAATGGCCAGCCGCGCCCCCCCGGTTCCCTGGACGAAGCGCCGGACCCGTTCGGTGGTGGCAAAGGAGAGACGACCAGGATCGCCGCCCATCCGGGCGAAAAGCCGGCGGAAGGCCAGACGGGCCAGGGCGGGCGGAAGGGTGGCAAAGGCGGAGAGAGACCAGGTAACGCCGCCGGCGACCTCCGTGACGTCGAGTTCCGGCCAGCGCCGGGCGAGTTCTTCTTCGAGTATGGTGAGGGTTTCCCGGGCCATGGCGGCCAGGTCGAGCAGCGCCCGATCCACGCCGGGATTGAACTCTTTCCGCAGGTGGGGTAAGAGGAGAAGGCGGACCCGGTTGCGGAAGATCGTGATATCCCGGTTGCTCGTATCCTCCACCCAGGCGAGCCCGTTGTCCTCGGCGTACTGCCGGAGCTCGGCGCGGGTAAGGGGAAGAAGGGGGCGGACGAAGAGCCCTCCTTCGCGCACCGGTGGGATGCCGGCCAGGCCCTCCAGCCCGGTCCCGCGGAGAAGGCGGAGGAGAACCGTCTCGACCTGGTCATCCCGGTGGTGACCGAGGGCCACCCGCACGGCCCCGGTCTCGTGGGCCATCCGGCGGAGTTCGGCATAGCGGAGTTCCCTGGCGGCCATTTCCAGCGAAAGATGGTGGGAACGGGCATGGGCCTTCACCGCGGGCTGGCTGAGGAAGAAGGGGAGGCCCCATCGGCCGGCCAGTTCTTCCACAAAGGCCGCCTCGGTGGCAGACTCGGGCCGGAGCCCGTGGGCGATATGGAACACCAGAAGCTCCAGCCGGTAGTCAACCAGGGCCCGTAAAAGGTGCAGGAGACAGACCGAGTCCACGCCGCCGGAGACGGCGACCCCCACCCGCTCGCCGGGGGTAAGGAGGCGGTTTTCTTCGATGAAATCTCTGAGCCGATCGAGAATTGGGGGGGCCAACCGTAATCGCCTCTTTGCTTTTTTATCCGCCCGGAGATTGGCGAGATCGATTTTCCACGTCGTGGGTGGTCTTTCCTCTCCCTTAAGTTTCCGGTTGAAAGAATAGGGTCACCCCGGGTTTCCTGCCGTGGTCGGCAGGTAAAACCGGATGGGCGCCGAATTAACAGGAAACGATCTTTACGCAAACGGAGGGTGGCGAGTTGGATCTCTTCCAGAAGTGCGAGGAATTCACCGCAGCGCGCGAGGCCATGGCCGCCGGAATCTATCCCTATTTTCACCAGTTACAGTCGGGACAAGACACCGAAGTGGTCATCGACAACAAACGGGTGATCATGATCGGTTCCAATAATTACCTCGGCCTCACCAGCGACCCCCGGGTGAAACAGGCGGCGGCCGCCGCCCTGGAAAAGTACGGCACAGGTTGTTCCGGTTCGCGCTTCTTAAACGGTAACCTCGACCTTCACGTGGAGCTGGAACGCCGGTTGGCCAGATTTCTGGGGAAGGAGGCTGCGCTGGTCTTCAGCACCGGCTTCCAGACCAACCTGGGAATCATCTCCGCCCTGGCCGGCAAGGGCGACTACATCATCTGCGATCGCCAGAACCACGCCAGCATCTTCGACGGCTGTCGTCTCTCCTTCGCCAAGACCTTCAAATACGAACACAACAACATGGAAGAGCTGGAACGGTTATTAAAGAACGTCCACGGAAAGGGCGGGATCCTCATCGTGGTGGACGGGGTCTTCAGCATGGAAGGCGATCTGGCCAACCTCCCGGAGATCTGCCGCCTGGCCAGAAAATCCGGGGCCCGGGTCATGGTCGACGATGCCCATGGCCTCGGCGTGCTCGGCGCCCACGGCCGGGGCACGGCCGAATACTTCGGGCTGGAGGACCAGGTGGACGTGATCATGGGTACCTTCAGTAAATCCTTCGCTTCCCTCGGCGGGTTCATGGCCGCCAGCGAGAAGGCCTGCCACTATGTGCAGCATGTGTCGCGCCCTCTTATTTTCAGCGCCAGCATGCCACCGGCGGCGGTAGCCGCGGCGATGAAGGCCCTTGAGATCATCGAGACCGAACCCCAGCGCCGCACCCATCTTTTGGCCATGGCCGAGCGGTTCAGAAACGGCCTGCGTTCCCTGGGCTTCGACGTGGGGAACAGCGTCACCCCCATCGTGCCGGTGGTCATCGGCGAGGACGAAAAGGTCTTCCTCGCCTGCAAGATGCTGCTGGAGCGCGGCGTCTACGCCAACCCGGTGGTGAGTCCGGCCACCCCGCCGGGCCGGGCCCTGATCCGGACCAGCCTCTGTGCCACCCATACTCCGGAGCAGGTGGACCGGGCCTTGGCCGTCTTCGCCGAGGTCGGACGGAAACTGGGTCTGATCGCGGCCTGAACCGCCACCGGAAAGGAGATCCTTAAGGAACACGCGCCCGTCACAGGGGCCCGATGACCCCTTTTTTCATGCTCGCACCGTCATGGCGATCTGGATTTCCCCGGCCGCGGAACAGCCCTCTGCTCGGAAGGAATCCACTCCTTCCGCCGGTCATAGAGGAACAAGGGAGGAACCCATGGGACGATCGGCGACGGATCTGGAGGCTTTGTTCGCCGAAGGCTTCCAACAGCGGCAACCCTTCCGGACCCTCTTCCGACTTTATCAGGGTTTCGGCTGGCGACTCTTCCTCTCCGTGGTCTTTTTCGTCATCAAGCATTCGCCGGTCTGGGTCTTGCCCATCGTCACCGCCAATATCATCGATATCGTCGGCCACCCTGCGGTTCACCGCCTCCACGAGATCTGGCCGAACTTAATCGTGATCCTCCTCATGATCCTGCAAAACCTTTGGACCCATACCCTGCACGTCCGCTATCTCAGCGAAGCGGTGCGCGGCATGGAGACCCGCCTCCGCGGGGCACTTATCCGCCGTCTCCAGCAACTCTCCATCTCTTTCCATCATGAGGCTCGCTCCGGCCAGCTCCAGGCGAAGGTCCTCCGGGATGTGGAGGCCGTGCAGAATCTCTCCCGACAACTCTTTTCGTCCATGGTGGCGGGCCTTTTTTCCATCCTCGTGGCCGTGGGAGTCACGGCGGCCAGGAACTGGCGGGTCATCCTCTTCTACCTCGTCACGGTACCCATCTCCACCTTACTGGTCACCACTTTTCGCCGGGGTATGGGCCAGAAGAACCGGGAATTCAGGCAAGAAGTCGAACAAATGGCCGCCAGGATCTCGGAGTCGATCCAGATGATCCCCGTGACCCGCGCCCACGGCCTGGAGGAGAAAGAGATCGCGCGGATCGAGGCCCATCTGGCGCGGGTACAGGATAAGGGCCTCCGCCTGGATATCTTCAACGCCGTCTTCGGTGCGGCGGCCTGGGTGACGTTCCAGATCTTCCAGGTCCTCTGTCTCGTCTTCACCGGATTTTTGGCCTATTACGGCCGCATCTCCGTGGGGGATATCGTTCTCTACCAGGGCTTCTTCAATACCATCGTCATGGCCGTAGCGAACATCGTCAACATCTACCCGGAACTCTCCCGGGGCTTCGAGTCCATCCATTCCATCGGCGAAATCCTCTGTTGCACCGACCTCGAAGAGAACCAGGGTAAACGCCAGGTCCGGGAGGTACGGGGCGATTTTCTCTTTCAGGACGTGACCTACGTCTATCCCGGTACCAGTGCGCCGGCCATTCGCCACTTTAACCTGGAGGTGAAGGCCGGCGAGTGCATCGCCGTACTCGGGGAATCGGGCGCGGGCAAGACGACGCTGCTCAACCTCATCGTCGGGTTCCTGCGGCCCACGGGCGGAAGGATCCTCCTCGACGGCGTGGACATGAACGAACTGGACCTGCGTACCTACCGGCGGTTCCTGGCGGTGGTCCCCCAGGAGACCATCCTCTTTTCCGGCACCATCAGGGAGAACATCCTCTACGGTCTTTCCGATGTAGATGAAGACCGACTCTGGCACGCCCTGACTCTGGCCAACGCGCGCGAATTCGTGGAGAAGCTACCTCAGGGCCTCGATACTCCGGTGGGCGAACACGGCGGTAAACTCTCCGGCGGGCAAAGGCAACGCATCGCCATTGCCAGGGCCCTCATCCGCGATCCACGGATCATCGTGCTCGACGAAGCCACCTCGGCCCTGGATTCCGTGGCCGAAAGCCAGGTGATCAAAGGCCTGCGGGCTTTGATCGAGGGAAGGACCACCTTCATCGTGGCCCACCGGCTCGCCTCCATCCGGCTGGCCCACCGGGTCGTGGTCATGCGGCAGGGTACCCCGGTGGAGATTGGTACGCCGGCGGAACTGGCGGCCTGCCGGGGAGAATTCCACCGACTCCAGAGTATGGAAGCATAGATGGAAAAATCCGTGACCGGATAGCAGGATTTTCACGGAAACGAACGAAATATTATCCATCGACCAAACATGAAAGGGTGGGAGACTTGCAGATTACCGATGTCCGCCTCAAAAAAGTGGCCAACGAGGGTAAGGTCCGCGCTTTGGCCACCATTACCATCGACGACGCCTTCGTCGTCCGGGATATCCGGGTGGTGGAGGGTCATAACGGGCTGTTTGTGGCTATGCCCAGCCGGAAGACGCCGGAAGGAGAATTCAGGGACATCGTCTATCCCCTGACCCAGGAGGCCCGGGAAGAGCTCCAGAAGGCCATCCTCGGCCAATACGAAAAGATGCCGTAAGCCCGGGGCCGAACGGTCTCTCCCCGACCCTCTCCGCTTGATGCGGACGGACGACCCTTATCCCGGGCCCGGGCGACTGCCATCATCGACTTGACACCGTTTATCGCCGTATCGTATGATTAAAGACAACACAGATCATGCGCCAGTGGCGTCGAACGGGAGGAGTAGCGTCTCGCCCGCCCCAGAGAGGAGGGCCCTTAGGCTGCGAGGCCCTCCGGACCGGGAAGGACGCGAAGGTCGCCCGGGAGCCGCGGGGCCGAAAAAAGAGTAAGCCCCGCCGGGTCGGCCCGTTATAGCCTCGAGAGCTTGCGCACCGTGCGGTGTGCGGGAACTAAGGTGGTACCGCGGAAGGCCTCCGCCCTTAGGGCGTGGGGCCGTTTTTGTTTACCAAAAGAGAAAGCCCCCCCACCCGGTCTTCCTTAAAG
>JAAYXC010000135.1 GCA_012516115.1 Bacillota bacterium
GACCGAGACCACCACCGATTTCCGCTCCCGGGGCATCCTTCTCCTCCTGGATCATTACGAAGGCGAAGTCGTCTTCACCGAGGAACCGCTCCGTTTCTTTAATTGCTTCTTCCAGAACTGCCGGGTCTTCGTCAACGGCCAACGGCAAGAGCTCACCTCCTCCCTTATAGCCGAAGGCATCCGGCTTTTGAGCTGTTCCCCGCGGCTCGAACCCGGCTTGAACTCCATCGTCTACGCCGGCCGGGATCGGGAAGGACAAGAGCGTCAATGGACCACCACGCTCTTTTGGGCCAGGGATGGCCGGGTGAAGGTGGGCGACCGCTTCAAGTTCGGCTACGGGTACATGGGGAGCAAATCGGGGCCTTTCTTCCATCTCACGCAGGAAGGGACCGCCCTGGAACCGACGGAGGAAAAAGGGGATTCTTTCTTCCCCACCTTGGACGAGGGGAAATGGCTCGGTCTGCGGCATACTTTCTTCCAAACTTTTATTGCCCAAGAAAAAGGAACTTCTAGGCTTAAAATCTTCAAAAAAGAGCATTTCCTGGGCGATTACGAGCTCGAGCGGGAAGTGGTATTTACGGTGGAAGAATAACCATCCACCTCCCCTTTTCCCCTCAAATTCGCCGTTGTTCGCCGAATTCTTAGATCGGCGTGCATTGACACACTGGTCGACCCAATAAAAGTTTTTCAGACCCGGCAGGGTCTTGGAGACTCCGCCCCCCAGACCTGATTCATGACCATAAATAGCGTTTTTCTCGCTTCTTGCTCCAGCCATCTATCCCGTATTCCCTGATCATTTCAAAGTTGTTTGGCAAACCCGGATGGAACTCCTTGAGCGGAACCAATAACTCACAGTTTCTAAAACCATCGTACTCCCAGCATCCTTCAAGTCCTTTTTCCACGGCCCATTTCCTGACCCGGCAATCCTGCGCATACCCGGCCTGGGAACAAGGACCTTCACGACAGGGAACCTTACATTCCAACCTTTGCATTTCCTTCAATAGTTCCATAAAAACCGGGAAATCTCTATATCTCCGCTATTTCTTCGATTTGCGCTCGGCGTATTCTCGAATCCAAGCCTTCACACTCATCTCCAAAGCCTTTATCTTCTCAAACAGTTCGGCCCTCGAGGTATGCAGTCACGGCAATACAATCCGCAATAGTATGTCTCCTATCGCCGTCCATTTCACCCCTACTCCCCGGCGAAACCGGCGGTGGATTCAACCCAGTCCACCACGAAATCGAGGACCTCCGTGCGCCCGGTTTCGTTGTGCGGCTCGTGGTAGAAGCCGCTCCATTGCTTGAAAGTGTGCTCCCGCGCCATCCGGCGGGAGAACTCGGCGCTGGCCGCAAACGAAGTGATCCGATCCCCGTCGCCGTGCATGAGCAGGAGCGGCAGAGGGAACTCGGGCGCGTGGGCGACAGCCCATTCCCCGGCCTCCTTCATCGCCAGATAGAGGCGGACGGAGACGCGGTCGTGCACCAGCGGATCATCGAGGTAGTCCTTGGCCACCCGTTCGTCGTGGCTGAGGTATGCGGCCGGAAGGCCGTTCGACTTGGTGAAAGACGGGTAAAGACGCCTGAGCGCCCGGGCCAGCAGCAGATCGAGCGGCCGCGGCTCATAGGCCAGGCGGAGCCAAGGGCTGGAGGCGATGACGCCGGCGAGGGCTGGTTTGCGCCTGAGCGCGAAGTTCAAGACCAGATTCCCGCCCATGCTGTGGCCGTAGAGGAACCCCGGCCGGCCCGGATGGCTCGAGGCCATCCCGTCCAGGACGAGACGGATGTCGTCCATCATCGCTTCATAGGAGGGAAGATCGCCCCTTTTCCCCCCGGAGCGGCCGTGCCCCCTCAGCTCGAAGGCGGCCGCCGCGTATCCGCGGAGATTGAAGGCCTCGGCCACGTGCCCGTACCGCCCGCCGTGCTCGCCGAGGCCGTGGACGATGAGGATCCAGCCTTTTAC
>JAAYXC010000136.1 GCA_012516115.1 Bacillota bacterium
CTTCTGATCGGCGGCGAGCTGAACACCCACCGGGTGGCCGGGGAAGAGGTCTGCGCCCTGTTAACCGCCGGTGGTTTCTCGCTTCGGGAAATCGTGTTCTCTGGTCCTCACCTCCACGTGGAGGAGAAACTCGCCGCGACCCTTATGGAAGCCCACCCCGATGAGTACACCTGTTTGGTGGCGGTCGGTTCTGGGACCATCACGGATCGCGTAAGACTGGGGGGTCACCGGGTGGGCCGGCCCTTTGTGGCCGTGCCAACCGCCGCCTCCATGGACGGGTATACCAGTCCCGTGGTTCCAATGTTGCTCGACGGGGTCAAACAGGCCACCCCCGCCACTCCACCCGTGGTGGTGGTGGCCGATCTTGATTTTGTCGCTTCGGCTCCCACCCACATGACGCTGGCCGGCCTCGGTGACCTGGTGGGGAAGATCACCGCCCGGGCCGACTGGATTTTGGCCAACCTCTTATGTGGCGAGGAGATCTGCCGTTATCTGGCCGATCTTTCCGTCGCCGCCTTAAAAAAGGCGCAGAGCGAGGCGGCCGGGGTCCGCGAAGCCCGTTTCTCTTCCCTTGCGGCCGTAATGGAGGGACTTCTCCTTTCCGGCCTGGCCATGCAGATGGTCGGGACTTCGCGACCGGCCTCCGGCGCCGAACATCACCTGGCCCATCATTGGGAAGAACGCGATCTCCTGGCCGGTCGGGAAGGCGCCCTGCACGGGACCTACGTCGGCCTGGCCACCCCGTTTGTGGCCGCCATGCTCCATCGGCTGGCCGCCCTGTCGAGGGAGGAGATGATGGCGCGGGTGGCCGCCGGAACGACGGAAGAACCTTCCCTACGTTTGGAACGGTGGGAGGAAGTCCGGACGATGATCCGGGATCTCGTGCCCGCCCCGGCCACCATCCGGGCGATGCTCAGGGAAATGGGCGCGCCCGCCGCACCTCAGGAAGTAGGTTTGGGAAAGGAGGAGGTTCTTTCGGCCCTCTGGCATGCGCACGAAAGACGACCGCGGTTCACCTCTCTTCGCCTGGTCCATCGTTTGGGTTTGATGGAGGATTGGGCGCCGGCCATCGTGGCCGAACTGGTCTGAAGGCTTTGGCGAAGGATCGCCGCACCGGGGGAGGAGATCCTGGTGGGAAAGCGTATTTAAGTAAAGGTGCCAACAGAAAGGGAAGGGGTCATCATGCGCGTCCTCGTCATTAACTGCGGCAGTTCATCGTTTAAATATCGGCTCTTCGAGATGGAGACCGAAGCGACTCTGGCCAAGGGACTGGTGGAAAGGATCGGCGCGCCGGGAACCACCCTCAAGCACCAGGCCACGGGGAAAGACCCTTACCAGGCGGAATGTAAGGGTTCGGACCATACGGCGGCCATGACCGCAGTCCTGGAGGTCCTCACCGATCCCCAATGGGGGGTCTTAAAAAGCGTCGAAGAGATAGCGGCCGTGGGTCACCGCATCGTGCACGGTGGTGAGCGTTTCTCCCGCTCGGTTCTGGTGGATGAGGACGTCATCCAGTACATAGCGGCCTTAAGCGAGCTCGCTCCCCTCCATAACCCGCCTCATATCATGGGCATCCGGGCCTGCCAGAGAGTTCTGCCGGGCGTGCCCATGGCCGTGGTCTTCGATACGGCCTTTCACCAGGAGATGCCCCCGGAGGCCTTTATGTACGCTATCCCCTATGAGCTTTACGAAAAGTACGGGATCCGTCGTTACGGTTTCCATGGAACTTCTCATAAGTACGTGGCCACCCGGGCGGCGGAGCTCATGGGCCGACCCCTGGCCGAGCTCAAGATCATCACCTGCCATCTGGGCAACGGCTCCAGCGTGGCCGCGGTCAAAGGCGGCCGCTCCATCGACACCAGCATGGGCTTTACGCCTCTGGAGGGTCTGGTCATGGGTACCCGCTCTGGGGATATCGACCCGGCGGTGGTACCTTTTCTTATGAATAAAGAAGGTCTGACGGCCGAACAGGTCATCAACGGTCTGTTCAATAAACAAAGTGGGGTGCTGGGCGTCTCTGGTCTCAGCCATGATTTTCGTGACCTCGAAGACGCGGCGGCCGACCCGGTAAAGCCACATCGACGGGCCAGACTCGCTCTGGAGATGTTCGCCTACCGCCTCCGGAAGTACATCGGGGCTTATTTCGTCGCCATGGGCGGGCTCGATGCGTTGGTCTTTACCGCCGGTATCGGTGAGAACTCTTACGAGATGCGGGCCCGGGTCTGTCGGGGGTTGGAGTGTCTGGGCATTATCCTCGATGGGGAACGCAACAGAGTACGTGGGGTGGAGGCCGAGATCGGGGCGCCGGAATCCCGGGTGAGGATCTTTGCCATTCCCACCAACGAAGAACTCCTCATCGCCCGGGAGACCGCCGACCTGATCGCCGGCGATAGCCGAGCGGCAGCCTCCGCCGCCGTCCGGGCCAAAAAAACTGAGTTTTAGGTGGAGTCGGCCGAGGTTGATAAATATGATATAATCATGAGCATCGGCTTTCCCCTAAGCGGCGAGGCCATCCTTACCGCACAGGGCAGGAAGATCGTCTGCGTGACCCTGGGGCCAAGGCGTTTGCCTGAAGCGAAGGGACGGAGGAAATACCTTCGATTTTTTCGGCAGCCCGTCCCGGGGACGGGCTGCCGCTTTTTTCCGCGGGGTGAAAGATGGTAAGAACGAGGCGCGTTTCAACTTCGGATCTCATCCGCACCTTGGCTGCGGGTAACCGGCTAATGGGGGAAGACCTCCTGCCTTTGGTGGAGCTCGCTTCGCCGGAGGAACTGGCCCCGTTGTTTACCGCCGCCGACCAGGTCCGTCGGCGAATGGTGGGCGATGCGGTGCATCTACGGGCATTGATCGAATTTTCCAATTATTGCCGGGCTAACTGCCTCTATTGCGGTCTCCGGCGGGAGAACCGGAATCTTGCCCGGTACCGTCTCTCCCTCGAAGAGATCGAAGGATTAATCGCCGAGGCGTACCGGCTCGGTTTCGGGACCGTCGTCCTCCAGTCGGGAGAAGACCTCTGGTATGACGCCGACCGCATGGCGCGCCTCATCCGTTACGCGAAGAGCCTCGGCCTGGCCGTGACCCTTTCTTTAGGGGAACGGTCCCCGGAAGAGGTGGCCTACTGGCGGAAAGAGGGAGCCGACCGTTACCTGCTCCGGCACGAGACGGCCAATCCCGCCCTCCACCGACGGCTCCGGCCCGGTCGGAGCCTGGAAGGCCGGGTGGGGCTCCTCCGGTATCTTAAGGAACTGGGTTACCAGATCGGGGCGGGATTTATGGTCGGGCTTCCCGGGCAAGAAGCGGCCGATCTCGTGGCCGACCTCGAGTTACTGGTGGAGCTAGAGGCGGACATGGTGGGGATCGGGCCTTTCATCCCCCATCCCGATACCCCTTTGGCCGGAGCCCCCGGGGGCAGGGTGCTGGAGACCGTGAAGATGGTGGCCCTGGCCCGTCTTCTTTTGCCCGAAGCCCTCATCCCGGCCACCACCGCCCTGGGGAGTCTCGATCCTTACGGCCGGGAAAATGCCCTCGAGGCCGGGGCCAACGTGGTCATGCCCAGTCTTACCCCAAAGGCCGTGCGGCGGCAGTATGCGCTTTATCCGGGCCGGATCTGTCTTGATGAAACGGGAGAGCAATGCCGAGCTTGTCTGGAAGCACGCCTGCGCCGTCTGGGGAGGACGGTGGCCACCGGTCCCGGTCATAGTCTTAAATGGGAAAGGAGGAATCGTAATGGTTGATTATGATCGGGAGACGTCTTTTATCGATGACGATCTCATCCGGCGTCTTCTGGCGCAAGGACCGCCTTCGGCCTCTACCTTGGCCGATCTCTTGGCCAAGGCCGAGGCGGCGCGGGGGTTGGAACCCGATGAACTGGCCCTCCTCCTCAAGGTCGACGACGAGGAGACGTGGCAAGAGATCTTTTATGCGGCGCGGAAGGTCAAAGAGCGGATCTACGGCCGCCGCATCGTCCTCTTTGCCCCGCTTTACCTGAGTAATTACTGTATCAACGGTTGCCGTTATTGCGGGTATCGGACCGGAAGCGGGGTAGTAAGAAAGCGTCTGACGATGGAGGAGATCCGGGAAGAAGTGGTGGCCCTGGAAAGAATGGGCCATAAACGGTTGGCCATTGAGACGGGCGAGGACCCGGTGAATTGTCCATTGGATTACGTCTTGGAAGCGATCGACACCATCTATTCGGTGAGTGCGGAACAAGGGGCCATCCGGCGGCTCAACGTAAACATCGCCGCCACCACCGTCGAGAATTATCGCCGGCTTAAAGAGCACGGCATCGGTACTTATATTCTTTTTCAGGAGACCTACCACCGGCCTACCTACGCGGTGATGCATCCTTCCGGGCCGAAGAGTGATTACGCCTGGCATCTCCTCGCCTTTGACCGGGCCATGGAGGCCGGCCAGGACGATGTGGGGGCCGGCATCCTCTTCGGTCTGGCGGACTACCGGTACGAGCTCCTCGGGTTGCTCCTGCACGCCCGGCACCTGGAGGAACGCTTCGGTGTCGGTCCCCATACCGTCTCCGTCCCCCGGCTTAAGCCGGCCCACGGAGTGGATCTCGGCCATTTCCCCCATCTCGTTGATGATAAGACCTTTAAACGTATCGTCGCCTTGATCCGCCTGGCCCTACCTTATACCGGGATCATTATTTCCACCCGTGAATCTCCGGCTTTGCGGCGGGAATTGCTCGAGCTCGGCGTCTCCCAGATCAGTGCCGCCTCGTGTACCGGCGTAGGGGGTTATAGTAAACGGCGGGGTGGGCCGGCTGAGGAGACGGCCCAATTCCAGATCGAGGACCACCGCAGTCTCGATGAAGTCCTGGCCGCGCTCTGCCGGGACGGTTACCTGCCTAGCTTTTGCACGGCCTGCTACCGGCAGGGCCGCACGGGAGACCGTTTCATGGCCCTGGCCAAGACCGGCCGCATCGGCGAGATCTGTACGCCCAACGCCATCCTTACCTTCGCCGAATACCTCCTGGACTACGGTTCGGAAGAGACGAAACGCCTCGGCCGGGCGGCCATCGAGGTCAACCTGGCGGAGCTACCGGCCGGATTGCAGGAAGGGGTGCGACGGCGCCTGGCGCGGATCGCGCAGGGGGAGAGGGATCTTTACTATTAGTCGCTCGTCGCTGGTCGTTCGTCGCTCGGGAAGCGTCTCTTGTCTCATCTGTCCCGGCGGAACGCCGGGGTGGAGGGATACAAAATGGACATGTTTCGTTCGTGCCCGTAAGCGGAGATGCGTAATAAAGCAACCGCTTCGCCGAGCACGTGCACGAGCACGACGGTGGGCCATGATGAAGGTTATTTTCGTAGACCTAAAGGGGGGGAGCAAGAGTTGCAGGAGACGCCGCGCGGGATGCGGACGCACATCGGTCTCTTTGGTCGGCGAAACGCCGGCAAGTCCAGTCTTATCAATGCTCTGACCGGCCAGGATGCGGCCTTGGTCTCGCCCTTTCCCGGGACGACCACCGACCCGGTCTGGAAGACCATGGAGCTTCTTCCGTTCGGTCCGGTGGTCTTCATCGACACCGCCGGGCTGGATGACGAAGGAGAACTGGGCCGAATGCGGGTCCGGCGAACTCAGGGCGTGCTGGGCCGGACCGACCTGGCCCTCTTGGTCGTAGACGCCACGGTGGGCTGGACCCCCCTGGAAGAAGACTTCGCCGCCGAGTTGAAACGGCGGCAAGTCAAGCATCTCGTGGTCTGGAACAAGGCCGATTTGGCGCCGGACAAAATACCGGCCGGGGCTCTTGCCGTCTCGGCCGCCGATGGGCGGGGGATCGAGGAATTGAAGGCGGCCATCATGGCCGCCGCCCCGCCGTCGGCCTGGGAGGAGGTCCCCCTTATTGCCGATCTCATTTCGCCCGGTGGTCTTGTCTTGCTGGTGGTACCCTTGGACCGGGAAGCCCCCCGGGGCCGGCTCATCCTTCCGCAGGTCCAGACCCTCCGGGCGATCCTGGAGGCGGGCGGGCAGGCCATGGTGACCACCGATACGGGGCTACCCGCCGCCTGGGCGGCCCTGGCCTGTCCGCCGGCCCTTGTCATCACCGACTCCCAGGCCTTCGCTCGGGTGGCGGGTTTTGTCCCGCGGGAAGTGCCGTTGACTTCCTTTTCCATCCTTTTCGCCCGCTATAAAGGGGACCTGGCGAGTTTCGTCCACGGCGCGGCGGCCATCGATGCCTTAAAAGACGGCGACCGGATCCTAATCGCCGAGGCCTGTACCCATCACGTCATCACCGATGACATCGCCAGGGTGAAACTCCCGCGCTGGCTAGGGGAGTATACCGGCCGCAAGCTGGCCTTCTCCTACGCCCAGGGGAACGACTTCCCCACCGACCTTTCTCTTTACCGGCTTGTCATTCAGTGCGGCGGCTGCATGGTCAACCGGGCCGAGGTTCTGGCGCGGATTGCCCGGGCGCAGGCGGCCGGGGTACCCATCACCAATTACGGGGTAGCCATCGCCAAGCTCCACGGGATCCTGGAGCGGGCACTGGCGCCGTTTAAACTTCTTCCCCGGAGCGAAGCGAGGGGCCTGGCATCTCCAGGGGAAAGGTCGGTTTAGGCTTTGCCCCTTTTCTTGGGCGAAGATCCGAAGTCCGGATTTATCGCTCCCAAGAGAAGGGGAGTCGCCGGGGTAGGCGGCAAACCAACCTTCATCTCGGAAGTGTTCTTCCGATCCTTTCTAATCCCCAGGGATAGGGTTTATTCTGCCCCCTTTTTTTCGATCTTCGCCCATGAGTCGCGCAGCTCCACGGTGCGATTGAAGACAAGCCGTTCCGGCGTGGAATCGGGATCGACGCAGAAATAGCCCAGGCGTTCGAACTGGTAGTGCGCTCCTACCGGAGCCCCGGCCAGGCTCGGTTCGAGCCAACAATCGGTAAGGACCTCCAAGGACTTCGGGTTAAGGCAGGCGGTGATGTCCTCTTCCTCGGCCGGATTCTCCTTGGTGAAAAGACGGTCGTAGAGCCTTATTTCGGCCGGGATGGCATGGGCGGCCGAGACCCAATGAATCGTCGCCTTGACCTGCCGGCCGTCCGGCGCCCGGCCGCCCCTCGTTTCCGGATCGTAGGTACAGCGTAACTCGATAATCTTCCCGTTCTCGTCTTTGATCACGTCGGTACACTTAATGAAATAGGCATACCGGAGGCGGACTTCCCGGCCCGGGGCGAGCCGGTAGAACTTCGGCGGCGGGTCTTCGCGGAAGTCGTCGCGCTCGATGTAGATGACCCGGGAGAAAGGCACCTTCCGCGTGCCCATGGACGGGTCCTCGGGGTTATTAAGCGCCTCCATCTCTTCCACCAGGTCCGGAGGATAGTTCTCGATCACCACCCGCAGGGGGCGCAGCACGGCCATGACCCGGGGCGCCCGCCGGTTTAGGTCTTCCCGGAGACAGTG
Organism: Bacillota bacterium; assembly: GCA_012516115.1. Lineage (GTDB taxonomy): Bacteria > Bacillota > UBA4882 > JAAYXC01 > JAAYXC01 > JAAYXC01. The sequence continues at coordinate 7,404 of JAAYXC010000136.1, forward strand.
TTCGAGGAGGGCGATATCGACGATGCTGTTGGCCTTGGCCACGCCGATCCGTTCGCAGAAGTCGCGGATGGCCTCGGGGGTATAACCGCGGCGCCGCAGCCCGGAGATGGTGGGCATCCGGGGATCGTCCCAGCCGCGGACGTGACCCTCTTTGACCAGCTGGAGGAGTTTCCGCTTGCTCATTACGGTATAAGAAAGGTTGAGCCGGGCGAACTCGATTTGCCGGGGAGGGTTTTCGATCCCCAACGCTTCGAGGAACCAGTCGTAGAGCGGCCGGTGGTCCTCGAACTCCAGGGTGCAGAGGGAATGGGTGATCCCCTCCAGGGCGTCCGAGAGCGGATGGGCGAAGTCGTACATCGGATAGATGCACCATTTCCGGCCCGTCCGGTGGTGGGGTACCCGGAGGATCCGATAGATCACCGGGTCGCGGAGGTTAAGGTTGGGGGAGGCCATATCGATCTTGGCCAGCAGCACCCGAGAGCCGTCCGGGAACTCGCCGGCCCGCATCCGGGCGAAGAGGTCGAGGTTCTCTTCCACCGACCGGTTCCGGTAGGGGCTCTCCCGGCCGGGTTCCGTCAGGGTCCCCCGGTATTCCTTGATCTCCTCGGGGCTGAGATCGCAGACGTAGGCCTTACCCATCTTGATGAGTTGCACGGCGAACTCGTATAATCGCTCGAAGTAGTCGGAGGCGAAATAAAGACGGTCATCCCAGTCGAAGCCGAGCCAGCGGATGTCTTCTTTGATCGCTTCCACGTACTCCGGGTCTTCCTTGCTCGGGTTGGTATCGTCGAAGCGGAGGTTGCAGAGTCCACCGTACTTGGCGGCCAGGCCGAAGTTAAGGCAGATGGCCTTGGCGTGACCGATATGGAGATAGCCGTTTGGTTCCGGCGGGAAACGAGTATGGATCCGCCGGTCACCTCTGCCGGTGCGCAGGTCTTCCTCGATGATTTCTTCGATGAAGTTCGCCGGCGCAGGTTTGGTCTCGTTCATGGACGGTTCCTCCCAGATTTAGATTAGATTTGTTTGGCCAGCCAGTCTTTCTCTTTATTAAGGAAGCGATCCATGCCCGTTATCAGGCTCCTGGCGACGGGTTGAGCAGGGCCTCAAGGGAAGGAATGTTTACCTTGTCCACTAAAATTCGGGACGGAGATCGTCGTGCGAACTTCGGACTTACTTTTATTCACGCCCTGACTTCCCTCAAGAAGGGGACGTCATTTTACCCCCATGCTCTCTTTTTCCACTTTCTTTTGCTCTTTCCCTTCTTCGTCTTTATTCCGCAGGCCGGTCACGGTGGTGAGGAAAGCGATGGTCCGGCGGTCGATCTCAATCAAGGAGGGGCTGGGGCGGCCCAGAGAAAAGAGTCCGTGTTCGGCCCCTTTCACCGCCACCAGCTGCGCTTCTCCCCCGGCGGTGCGCAGGGCCTCGGCCATCAATTCCGAGCTCCTGAACGGAACCACGGAGTCGAGCTCCCCGTGGACGAGGAGGAAGGGGGGAGGGGTCCTACTTACGAGGTGAACCGGGCTCAAGGCCTTGGCCCGTTCCATGACCGCCGGTTTTTCCAGCGGGCCGCCGAGGAGCTTCTCTTGGCAGCGTCTTGGCCAGCCCGGCAGGGCCGGTTCGGTCAGGAGAAAGGGGCCGTAGTAGGCGATCACCCCCCGGATGGGAATGGAAGGGAAAACCTCGAGGGCGAGCATGGCCGCCAGGTGCGCGCCGGCCGAGTCGCCGAGGAGGGTAATGCGTTCCGAGTCAAGCCCCCATCGTTTTCCTTCGCTCCGGAGCCATGACAAGGCCGTCAGGCAGTCTTCCAGCGGGGCAGACCAGGGGGCTTCGGTAAGCAGACGGTAGTCAAAGGCCGCGGCTGCAAACCCATGTCCGGCCAGGAGTCTCCCCAGCCCCCGGTAGGAAGATTTACTCCCCGTCACCCAGCCGCCGCCGTGGATCATAAGCACAGCCGGTAAGTTTTCTCCCACCTTTACCGGCAGGTAGAGATCGAGCCGGAGTGGCCCCTCCGGCCGTCGGTCGTAAACGAGATCTTTTTCGAGACGCCAGGGATAGGGGCCGGCGCTGGCGGGGCGGAAAGCATAAAGGGTTCTGGGTGTCCACCAGGGAGGGCTGATGACCCACGGTGAGAGAATCAAAAGTCGCATCAAAGCCCTGGTCAGGATTTCCCCGATCATGCCGGTTCCCCTCATATTTTTTATTTTCTCCCAACGAATAAAGGATTCCTGCCAAAAATATAGTCACGGGGCAGGCGTAGCGTTATTAACCTGTTTTTTTACGGCGAAACCGGGGGATGCGTTTTATCCATCCCGCCGGTTTTTTCTTCGGCTGGAAGTGGGAAATCTCCCTTGCCTTTTGACGACCCATTGCGTATAATTATACCATTACCCGACATCATTATTCTTTATCCTGCCAACGGATGGTGAAGGAACCATGGTCAAAGCGGCTATCCGCGGCGGCGCCGGGTATACGGGCGGTGAACTGGTGAGGCTGCTCCTCGGCCACCCGGAAGTAGAGATGGTCGGTATCTCTTCCCGGAGCCATGCTGGCCTCCCTTTGGGGAAAGCCTGGCCGCAGTTTAGGGGGTACTCCCACCTGGTCTTTGCCGAAGGTGAACCCCTCCGGGCGGCGGAAAAGGCGGAGGTCGTCTTTTTGGCCATGGGCCAGGGGGAGGCGATGGAGCTTGTACCTCGTTTGGTGGAGGAAGGGAAAAAGATCATCGATTTGGGCCCCGACTTCCGTTTTCGGGATCCGGGAACTTATACGGAATGGTACGGAAAACCGCATACCTGTCCGGATCTGACGACCGGGGCGGCCTACGGCCTACCCGAACTCTGGCGGACGGAGATTAAAGACGCAAAGATCGTAGGCAACCCCGGATGTTATCCCACCGCGGCCCTTCTCGCCCTCGCTCCCCTGGCGGCGGCAGGACTCATCGATCCGGAAACTATTGTCATCGATGCCAAATCAGGTTACTCCGGCGCCGGGCGCCAACCGGTCGAAGGTTACCAGTTTGCCGAGGCCTTCGGGGACTTCCGGGCCTACGGCCTGCCGCGCCACCGTCATCTGCCGGAGATCGAGGGTGGCCTGGCCCGCTTTTTCGGCCGGGAGATAAAGGTGACCTTCATTCCCCACCTTGTCCCGATGGCCCGGGGGATCTTCCTCACCGCGGTCGCCGAACTGACCAGGCCTTGTACTACCGAAGAAGTCCTGGGAATCATGGCCCGTTTTTATCCGGGAGAGCCTTTCGTTCATGTTCTGGATGAGAAGACCCTCCCCCAGACCAAGGCGGTGCTCGGTACCAATTACGTACAGTTGGGGGCCAGGGTCGATCCGCGGACCGGGCGGGTGGTGGTCATGGCCGTCCTCGATAACCTGGGCAAGGGCGCGGCCGGCCAGGCGGTGCAGAACATGAACCTCCTCTTCGGCCTGGAGGAGACGGCGGGGCTTACGGCCACGGCCGTCTATCCGTAATCGCGGAAGAAACTTTTCAAGGAGGAATATCTATGGAACGGATCGAAGGCGGGGTTACCGCCCCGCGGGGTTACACGGCCGCCGGGGTGGCCTGCGGTTTAAAAAAGGACGGCCGGCCGGATCTCGCCCTCTTGGTCTCCGCGCGTCCGGCGGTCGCGGCCGGGGTCTTTACCGCGAACCAGATCAAAGGCCATTCGCTGCTTTTAACCCAAAAGCGGATCGGTCGTCCCGTCCGGGCCGTCTTGGTGAACAGCGGGAACGCCAATGCCTGTTTGGGCCCCCGGGGGGACGCGGATGCCAAAACGGCGGCGGGTTTTGTCGCCAAAGCCTTGGCCTTGGCCGAGGAAGAAGTCCTTTTTGCCTCGACCGGCGTCATCGGCCAGCCCTTAGACCTCTCGGCCGTCGAGCGGGGTGTCTTTGTCGCCCGGGAGGCTCTCTCCCCCCGGGGAGGAAAGGCCGCGGCGCAGGCGATCATGACCACCGATACTTTCCCCAAGGAAGCGGCGGTGAGGTTGGGATTGGGTGGCAGGGTAATCCATATCGGGGGGATGGCCAAGGGAGCGGGGATGATCCATCCCCATCTCGCCACCCTCCTCGGTTTCTTAACCACGGATGCCCCGGTGGAAAGGGAAGCCCTTGACCTGGCCCTCCGGACGGCGGTGGAGAAGAGTTTTAACGCCGTGACCGTGGACGGCGACACTTCCCCCTGCGATATGGTCATCGCCCTGGCCAACGGGGCGGCAGGGGGAGAGGAGATCAAGGTTGGGAGCGATGGGTTTTCCATCTTTACCGCGGCTTTGACCGAGGTCTGCCGGGAATTGGCCAAGATGATCGCCCGGGACGGGGAAGGGGCGACCAAGTTTTTGACCATCATCGTCCGCGGGGCGAGAACCGAAGCGGAGGCCCGGCGGATCGGCCGGGCGGTGGGGAGATCGCC
>JAAYXC010000022.1 GCA_012516115.1 Bacillota bacterium
CTACTGTTATAATCTTAATAGGATCTGCCCGAAGGAGGAAGGAACGGGGTGACGACCATCGAATACAGAGCGCCGGGCCGCTGCCCGGTCTGCGGGCATGCCCTGCAGGTGAGCAGGCTCTCGTGCAGCCACTGCGACACGAAGGTGGAAGGCGAATTCGCCCCCTGCCGTTTCTGCCAGTTACCCGAGGAGTACCGTTTTTTCGCCGAAGTCTTCATCCGGTGCCGGGGGAACATCAAAAGCGTCGAAAGGGAACTGGGCATCTCCTATCCCACGGTCCGCAACCGCCTGGAGGGTCTGATCGAGGCCCTCGGTTTCCGAAGCGAGCGGTCACCGCAAGAGGCGAGGGAGTACCGGAACGAAGTCCTCTCCGCCCTGGAGCGGGGGGAGATCACGGCCGCCGAGGCGACACGCCGGCTGAAAGAAGGCAAACCCGGTCAAAGGCGCGGTCCCGAAGGGCAGACCGAATAAAAGCAAGGGGGTTTAACCGATGAACGAGGAAAAATTGAGGGTCCTCCAGATGATCCAGGAAGGCAAGATCTCGGCCACCGAGGGGTTGGAACTCCTGGAGGCTCTGGAAGAACCGCAGGCCGAGACCGGCGGACCGGCACCGGCCGGGAAGGCGCGGTTCTTCCGCGTGCGGGTCTACGGCGAAGGCGAGAAGGTTCCCAAGGTCAATGTCAACATCCCCCTCGGTCTGATCAAGGCCGTTTCCAAGTTCGCGAATCTCGGAATGGCTTTCATCCCCGAGGAGGCCAGGCGGAAGATGGAGGACAAGGGCATCGATCTTTCCCAGCTCGATCTGGCCGAACTGCTTGCCCAGAGCGACCAAGGGCTGGCCGAGGAAAAGCTCGTGGATGTAGATATCGACGATCCCGAGGAAGGAAAGATGCGGGTGGAAGTCTATGTGGAATGAGCATGCCGGAGGCGCCTGCAACTCTGAAGGCCGCATCCGGCGGCCTCTTTAGAGGAATAACTCCCTCCTCGTCCGCCTTCGCTTGGCCGGCAAAGGGGCGGTTCGTCATCCCCCTCTCCCTGGTGGTCCTGGATGAGACCCTGGGAGGGCTCTCGGACCTTGCTTGGCTCGCGGGGCGCTTCTTCCCGGGTGCCGGCCGGAACCGGCGGCCGGATGGGTTCCCTGGCCCAGGGGGTGCGCATGAATCGGCCGGACTGGGTGAACTCTTCCGGTTCTGGGCGGAGTCGGTGAACGTCTTGCGCGCCGGCGGCCGGCCGTAGCGGCTGGTGGAAGTCGAGACCGAAGAAGTAAGGGTTGTAGTCGATGTGGCCTGACGGAGGCGTGCAAAGATGACTGGACAGGCACGGAAGTGGCTGGATCGGCCTGGCGCTGACGCCGCACCTTTTGCCCGCGATTGGAGACGGGAAGGCCCGCGACGGTCCTTTTGGCCGGCACCGTCCTCTGGCTGGCCGGGTTGGTGGTGAAGCCGATCTTTTGATGCTCCTGGCCCTGCCGGTAAACCTCCTCAGCCTGGGTTTGTTTGTGCTGGTAATAAACACCTGGATGGTCGTGCTGGCGGACCGGCTCATCCCGGGGATGGCCGTCCCCGGCTTCTGGAACGCTTTTCTCACGGCGCTCATCGTCTCCGTAGCGCGGTTCGGTGCTGCGGTCCTTGGCGCGGGACTGAAGGGAAACCTCCCACGATCTTTATCCCCACCTCCTTCCAGGAACCGGGCCTTCGGCCGTCCGGACCCAGCGGCCCCAGCGTTCTCCGGGTTGTTCCCCTCCTCCGCCTTTTGATAACATGGCGGCGTTGAAAGGAGGGTGAACGATGCGCAAGATCCTGGTGACCATCCTCATCGTTACGGGTCTCCTCCTGGGCGTGGCCGCTCCTTCCCAGGCCTACACCTATTACCGTTGTTATTACAAATGGACCTGGAGCGGCTATGGTTACCGGTTGACGCGGGTCTGCCATCCCGTGACCGTACCCGAGACCCCGACCCAGCCCGGATCGCCCGTGCAGCCCCCGACGGACGAGGGCGATACCGCGCTCCGATTGACCGCGGATGAACGATACCTCCTGGAAGCGGTCAATGCGGAGCGGGCCAAGGCGGGCCTGGCGCCGCTCCAGCTCGATTACCGTCTGGTCCGGACGGCGCGAGCCAAGTCCCAGGACATGGTCCGAAACGGCTACTTCGGCCACCAGTCCCCCACCCTGGGCAGTCCGTTCGACCAGATGCGGGCGGCCGGCATCTCCTACCGCACGGCCGGTGAAAACATCGCCGGCAACCCGTCCGCGGCCGGCGCCATGCGGGCCTGGATGAACTCCCCGGGCCATCGGGCGAACATCCTGAACCCCAACTTCACCCGCATCGGCATCGGGGTCGTGGACGGCGGCCCCTACGGCAAGATGCTGACGCAGCACTTCATCGGGTAAGACAGCCGTTGGCGAGGCAGGCGGGGACAAGCCCCGCCTGTCATTGCCGGTACGTCCGCACCTCGATCTGGGGTGTTCATGGTGTCACGGCGGATTGTCTCTGAATTCGGTGGGCGTCACTCCTACCAGCCGCTTGAAGCAATTGCTGAAGTAGAACGGATCGTTGTAGCCGACCGCATGCGCCACTTCGTAGACCCGTAGATCCGTGTGGCGCAGCAATTCCTTGGCTTTCCTAATTCGGCATTCGGTGAGGTACTCGATGAAGCTCTTGCCGGTCCGTTCACTGAAGAGCAGGCTCAAGTAGCCCGGGCTGATCTTATATTGTTTCGCCAAGTCGGAGAGGTTGATGTTCGTGGCGAAATTTTCCTCCACATGCCGACGGATCTCGTCCACCAATTGTTGGTTCCTGGAAGCCCGCTTCTTGGCGATGAAGCCTGTGATGCGGTCGAAGAAGGCCACCAAGAACTCCTCCAGCTCGTCGAGGCTCTCCGCCCGGTTGACGTCGCGGTATGGCGAGAAGTCAACGCCCAGGATATCGTCGTGATTGTAGCCGAGCTCGTTCACGACGATGCAGGCCATAAAGATCAGATTGCTGGCGATGACGCGCAATGACTCCGGGCTGATACCGGAGCATCTTAATTCCTCGATGAAGGCGGCCAGATCGGCGCGAACCGACTGGGCCGTCCCCGTCCGGAGATGGTCGAAGATCGGGTGCCGGTGAAGGTGATAAAAGTGTTTATGGTAGAAGGGGTTGTCGAGGTTGACGTCCTGGACCGAGAAGACCCGGTTGGGCCCGTGGGTATAACGATACTGCAGCGCGACGCAGGCCTCCCGATAGGAGACGGGTAGGTCGCCGAGACCCCGGTAGGCGTGACCAACCCCAATGACCACCGGTCGGTCAAGGGCCAAACGGAGCTGGGTCAACCATTCCTCCAGCCGCATGGGTAGTTCCTCGTCCGGGTTTATGATGATGACCGTGACGGTATTACGGCGGTTGTTGAGGATCAAATAACGGTAGGCGGATTCCGTCAGCAGTCTTTCTACCTGGCGGCAGAACTGCATGTTCAGGAGATATTTCTCTTCTTCCCCCGCGGAACGTAGGTAGTTCTCGGGGATCTCCATCACCACCACGCGGCAGATCTCTCCCTCCAGGTCACCGAGGCCGAGGTATCTGAGGTCCTCGAGGTTGTCCGGGCCGGCGAAGCCATGGTTCAGGATGTCCATGAGGAGTTTCTCCCGAAGGGCCGACAGGTTTTTCTGCAGGTGGGCGCGAAGGCTTTCGAGCTCGCTTCGTTCCGCCTTTTCTCTTTCCGCCCCCTCCTTGACGCGGAGGACCACTTCCAGTAAACGGCGACTGGCAAAAGGTTTGAGCAGGTAGTCGGAGACGTTCAACTTGATCGACTCCTGGGCGTATTCGAACTCGGCGTAACCGGAGATGACGATGATCTTCATCGTCGGGTCCAGTTTCCTTGCTTCCTTGATGAGTTCGATCCCGTTCATCCGCGGCATCTGGATGTCCGTAACCATGATATCGAATCGCTCCTGGGTGAGTAGGGCCAGGGCTTCCTGGCCGTTCTCGACCGCCACCACCCGATCGAAACCGTATGCTGCCCAGGGGACGTTATGGGCCAGCTTATCCTTGATGACCTCTTCGTCCTCCACCAGAAGCAAGCTTGCCATGCTGCTCACCTCCGCGAACCATCGCGTCCGTCTCATCTCGAATCAGTGGGAGGCGGACCGTTACCTTGGTCCCGCCACCCAGGGTGCTGATCACGTTGAGGCCGTATTCCTTCCCAAAGGCCAGCGCGATGCGTTCGTTGACGTTGTAGAGCCCGAAGAAGCGGTGGCTTGACTCGGCCGATTCCGTCTTCCGCAGACAACGATTGATCTCCTCCACTTTCCACGGGTCGATGCCGAGTCCGTTGTCTTCGACCTCGAAGCAGAGGTGATCTTCCCTGGGATAGCCTCTGACCACGATCAACCCGTCTGCACGGTCCAGCTCCCGCACCCCGTGGTAGATGGCATTCTCCACCAGGGGCTGAAGAATCAGTTTCAGGGTTAAATTTTCCAGGATACGCTCGTCGACCTCGAACCGGTAATTGTATCTGTCGCCGTGACGGAATCTCTGGATATAGAGGTAGTTACGGACGTGCTCGATCTCCTCCCGGACGGTAATGAACTCCTTACCATGACTTAAACTGATGCGAAAGAAGGCGCCTAGGGCCTCCACCATGTTGATGACGTCTTCATTCTTATTCGTCTCCAAAAGCCCGATGATGAGGTCCAGTGTATTGTAGATGAAATGCGGTTTGATCTGTTGCTGAAGGGCGATCATCTCGGCATGGCGGAGTTTTTTCTGTTCCTGGACGCTCTGGGCCATGAGTTGGCGGAGGCGGGCCAACATCTGATTGAAGGCTTCGCCAAGCCGGCCGATCTCATCGTTGGTCCTGACGGTGACGTTGATGTTGAGGTCATCGGCGGCCCGATCCATGGATCGTTGCAATTCTTCGAGGGGTTTGGTGAGCAGGCGCGAGAGGAGGATCACCACCAGCACGATGGCGGTGGTGGCGGCCGCGATGAGCGCCAGCACGATACGGGAGACCCGTCTCATCTCCCGGTAGAGCTCGTTCTTGTTGGATAGGCTGACGATAAACCAATCGGCCGGTGGGAAAGCCTTGACGGTAATGACATAGTCCTCCCCTTCCATTCGCGTGGAAAAGGTGGACTGTCTATTTCCCGGGAGCGGGCGGCCGAGGAGCGCTGTAGCCCGCCCCCCAATCTTCTCCATATCCGGATGGTAGATGATCCTTCCATCAGCATCGACCAGCATGATGTAGCCGGACTTGCTCAAGTCGACATGACGGCAGATCTTGTCCAGCAGGCCGAGGTTGATGTCGATGGACATAAGGCCGAGGAAATTACCGTTATTATCTCGAATGGCTTGCCCGACCGAGAATACTCGTCCCCCCAGCCAGAAGGGGTGCGGCTCCCATAGAGCCATGCTTACGTCGGCGGCCGATCGGTGGGCCAGGATCTGGTAGAGCCTGTGCTCGGCCGGATCGATGTGGCTGACGCCGTAACAGCTGATGGTGACTCCCTCCGTGGTGATGACGGCGATGTCACGGAGGTCGGTTTTGATCTTCCTTATGTTGTTGAAGTTCTCCCAGAGACGGAAGACATAGCGGCGGTTACCCTCGATATCCCGCGCCCGGCTGAGCTTGATGAACTGCAGGTTGTAGTAGTCGTTGCGTAACTGGAGGATGTGTTCTAGGTCGCTCAGATAGATCTCCAGGTTGCGGGCGACGCGTTCGATGACTTCGCTGTGGTACGAGTTGACATTGCGCTGGAGGACGTTCAGGTAGGCGCGATAGGAGAAGAACGCCAAGAGCAACATGGGAACCAGGCACAGAGCCAGAAAGGAAAGGATGAACTTCGACCGGAGCGAGTCGAAGAGAAGATAGGGAAAACGGCGGCCACGGCCGGGCACAAGCACGTTCATTTCATCTCCCATGGCTTCTTGGTCCTCAGTAGCTCGTCAAAGTTGGACCAATCCGCGTACTCGAGGCCGGTGTCAAGATACTCCACCGGGATACTCTGACCCCGGATGGCCCGGACGAGGTATCTAACGGTCAGGTCTCCCATTTTTTTGAAATCTTGCCCCACCAGGGCTTGGGCCATGCCTTTCTTGGCCGCCTGCAGTACCGGGTAGAAAGTATCGATGGCCACGGTAATGCCGCCCCGATGGCACCATTCCTGATAGAGGGGCATGGATTCCGGTGGAGCGAAGAGAGGCCAGGTGCCCGCGAAAAAGAAGACCTCGTTCTCGGGATGCCGGCGCAGGAAGGCCTCGATGAGCTCGGCCCCCTTGATCGTATCGTCGTCGCAGGCCATCGTACCCAAGTATTCCAGATCGAGCCTGCCGGAGACGGAGGCACAGAATCCCCGGATGCGCTCGTTTAAATTATGGGCATTGATGCCACCCGTAAGGATCGCGGCACGAAGCCTCTTCTTCTCCAAGCCGCGCCGGCGGATGATCTTTATCAACGCCTCGCCACAGGCCCAACCCGCACGGAAGTTATCGGTACCGCAGTAAAAGAGCCGCTTACTCCCGGGACAATCGGCGTCGAACGTGGCGACCTTGATCCCCGCGGATATAGCCTTATCGATGACATCACGGAGACGCTCGGGATCGTTGCAGCTGATGGCGATGCCATCGACGCGGCGGCGGATGAGGCCCTCGATCACCTCGATCTGTCCGTTGACATCGGTATTAAAGGGTGCCACCCACTCGAGGACCACC
>JAAYXC010000023.1 GCA_012516115.1 Bacillota bacterium
CAAGGGCGGGAAACCCCCGGGCTACCTTATCGAAGAGACCGGAGGAAGCGTGGAGATCGCGGAGGTCCCGATCGCTACCGATAAAAGCGTCTATCTTTACGACCCCGGAGACAAAAACATCAAGATCGCCAGGAAGTTCCCGGCCCAGACCGGCGTCGTCACCGTCCGCGTCTCTTTCATGCAGCCCGTGGCGGGTAGCACGGCCAAGGTGATAAGGCTCCTCGATCCCGAGGGCCAGAACACCGCGGTCCATATCGAGACGAGAAAAGACGGCAGTGTGACCAACATCTCTTACAAAAACCCCGACGGCTCGTTCACACCTCTTTCGGCCTATGAGGCCAACAGGTGGTACGTAATCCAAATCGTAGCCGATGTGGCGGCGCAGAAGGCCGCCGTCTTCATCGACGGGGCGTTGAAACTCGACCAGGCCCCCTTCCTTTCTCCGGTCAAAGCCATCGGTTGTCTCGACTCGTTTACCCCCGGCAGCAGCGGCAAGAGCCATTACCTCGATAACATTAAGGTTTACGCAGGCCAACCCGAGGAAGCGGCCCAAACGACCGCCCAGGCTCTTTCATCCCAGGCGATCGTAGAATCCTCTGTCCCATCCTCGGTTCCGGTGACCGGTTCGGCTCTCATCGCGGATCTCTTGGTGTACGACACTCAGCGGGCGGCGAGCTGGTCGGTTCAGCCCAGCATCCAGGTGGGCGAACCGCTCTTCGGTGACCGAGCCTATGCCATCGTCTCCCTGCCCCCTGCCTATGTGGGGTACGAGTGGATCAGGACCGCCTGCGACTCGAAGAAGTTTACCGGCGAGATCCTGGCCACTTTCAAGGTGACCGCGCCGGTAACGGTCTACGTGGCCCACGACGACCGGTTGGTCCAGAAGCCGGCCTGGCTGGCCCACTGGATCGATACGGGGGACGACCTCGTGGACAGCGAAACGACCCCGGTGGTGATGAGTCTTTTTAAGAAAGACTTCCCGGCAGGGAGCACGGTGGTCCTGGGCAATAACGGCGGAAGTCTGAGCGGTGTGCAGTACATCGTTATCGTGAAAGGACCCGATGGTCCCCGGCCGTTGGTAAAACCGAGCGCCAAGGCACCCGTAAAAATAACCTGGGACGCCTGTCTGGTCCAGCCATCCGCTTGGTACGCCGGTGAAGAGGCCATCCGCATCGCCGACAACGTCCTCCTCTACCAGCGCCACACCGGCGGGTGGCCGAAGAACATCGATATGGCGGAGCCCATCCCGGAACACCGGAAATCCTTTTTCCTCGCCGAGAAAGAGCGGACCGACGACTCCACCATCGACAACGGCGCCACCGTGACCCAGCTCAAGTACCTCGCCCGCGTCTACAAGGCGACCGGGCTGGAACGGTTTAAGGAGGGTTTCCTGAAAGGCCTCGATTATCTCCTGGCCGCCCAGTATCCGAACGGTGGCTGGCCCCAGTATTATCCCAACCTGAAGGGCTACTATGCCAACATCACCTTTAACGACAACGCCATGGTAAACGTGCTCGTCCTTTTGAAGAGCATCGCCGAAAAGGAACCGGATTACGACTTCGTCGACCCGGCACGGCGGGAGAAAGCCGCCCGGGCCGTAGCGAAGGGGATCGATTGTCTCCTCAAGACCCAGATCCGGGTTAACGGAAAGCTTACCGCCTGGTGCGCCCAGCACGACCCCAAGACGCTGGCGCCCGCCCCGGCCCGCTCGTATGAGCTTGAGTCCATCAGCGGTTCCGAAAGCGTCGGGATCGTCCGCTTCTTGATGACCATCGAGGACCCGGGCCCGGAGGTGATCCAGGCGGTGGAGGCCGCGGTGAGATGGTTCGAAGAAGTCAAGCTCACCGGGATAAAGGTGGTGGAGAAGCCCGACCCGTCTCTTCCGGGTGGCTACGATCTCGTCGTGGTCGAAGACCCCAATGCCCCACCCATCTGGGCGCGGTTCTACGAGATCGGAACCAACCGGCCCTTCTTCTGCGGCCGGGACGGCATCAAAAAGTACAGCCTGGCGGAGATCGAACACGAACGGAGGGTGGGTTACTCGTGGTATACCAATGCCCCGGCCTACCTGCTGGAAAAGGAATACCCGCTCTGGCGGGCCAAACACCTTGGCGAGTAACCCGGCCTCGAAGAAGGGAGAAACCATGACCAACGGGAGGCAAATGGGGAAAACCAAGGAGGCCCAAGCGGGATTCGGGGCCACGGCGCGGCTCTGGGCGGTACGGATGGCCGATTCCGTCCTCGCCCGCCACCCGGTCCTGACCGAAAAATGGGACTACACCGCCGGTCTGGTCTTAAGCGGTCTCTGCGAAGTCTGGCGCGAGACGGGAGAGATAAAGTATTTTCGCTACCTCCGGGAGACCGTGGACCGGTTCGTCGGTCCCGGTGGCGAGATCCGTACCTACGACCTAGAGGAATACAACCTGGATCAGATCAACATGGGCAAGGTTCTCTTCCCGCTCTGGGAAGAAACGAAGGAAGAGAAGTATCGCCGGGCCATCGCAGAACTCCGCGCCCAACTGCGGGACCAACCACGGACGCGGGAGGGGGGTTTCTGGCATAAACTCATTTACCCATATCAAATGTGGCTTGACGGGATCTATATGGCCGCGCCGTTTTACGCTCAATTCGCCAGGGTCTTCGACGAACCGGAAATTTTCGACGACGTGGCCCACCAGATCCTTTTGATCGCCGCCCATACCAAGGACCCCGTCACCGGCCTCTTCTACCACGGCTGGGATGAGACCGGGACCCAGATCTGGGCCGATCCTCGGCACGGACATTCGCCCTGTTTCTGGGGCCGGGCCATGGGCTGGTATGCCATGGCCATCGTCGATGTGCTCGATTTTCTGCCACCGGATCACCCCCAATACCCGGCCATCGTCGCGCTTTTCCGAGAGATGGTGGCGGCCCTCCTCAAAGTCCAGGACCCGGCGACGGGCCTCTGGTATCAGATCCTGGACCAGGGCCATCGCCCGGGAAACTACCACGAGGCCTCGGCCTCCTGCATGTTCGTCTACGCCATGGCCAAAGGCCTCCGCCGGGATCTTGTCCCTCCGGCGGTCCTGACCGCGGCCCGGCAAGGGTATGAAGGCATTTTAAGGAGACTGGTGGAAGTGGACGCGGAGGAGGGCGTGCACTTGAAGCAGATCTGTCAGGTGGCCGGACTGGGCGGCAAGGCGAACCGCGACGGGTCCTACGAATACTACCTGAGCGAGCCGGTGGTGACGGACGACTATAAAGGGGTGGGAGCTTTCATCCTGGCGGGTCTGGAGATGGCCCGGACGGAGGAGAAACCGTGAACCAATATAAAAAATGGCAGGCACAACTCATCTGTCGGGAAATGGTAACCATCCTGGCCAAAAAAGGTTACGACGCCCATTACGCCGAGGATCTGGATGAGGCCAGGGAAAAGGTCTTGTCCATGATCCCGCCTGGCGCCAGCATCGCCCTGGGCGGTTCGGAGACGATCGCCGCCATGGGACTTATCGAAACCTTCCGCCGGGGTGATTATCGGCTTTTCGATCGTTACCAAAAACTACCATACGAAGAAATCCTGGAAATTATGCGCCAATCCCTGCTGGCCGATTTCCTCGTGACCGGCACGAACGCCATTACCAGGGCGGGCGAACTCGTCAACATCGATTGCACCGGTAACAGGTTGGCCGGGATGATCTTCGGCCCCCGGCGCGTCATCGTCGTGGCCGGCGCCAACAAAGTGGTGGACGATCTGGCGGAGGCCATGCGGCGGCTCAAAAAGATCGCGCCTTTGAACGCCAAGCGGATCGAACATGCTACCCCTTGTGCCGAGACCGGCCGCTGTCAGGATTGTGAGGGACAAAAGAGGCTCTGTAATTACGTGGGCCTCATCTACCACGGCCGGAAGTTCCCCGGCCGGATCAGCGTGATCATGGTGGCCGAAGAAGTAGGTTTTTAATTATAGAAAGGCCTACTGTTTGCTGTAGCCGGCGCCGTTAACCTTACGGAAACGGTCCCGGCTTTTCATGTTAACTTCGGCCGATTCCAGGAAGACTTTTTAAAGGAGGAGAGGGGATGAACGACTTCACCAGCGTCTTCGATATCCGGGCCTTCGGCGCCCGCCCGGATGGAGAGACCTCGGCTACCGGGGCCATCGTCGCCGCCATCGCCGCCGCGGCCGCCACCGGGGGAGGAACGGTTTTCATCCCGGCCGGGCGGTTCCTCACCGGTCCCCTTCGTCTCCAAAGTCATGTCCGGCTTCATCTCGAAGCCGGCGCCCATCTCTTCTTCACCCAGGATCCGGACGCCTACCCGGTCCTGACGACGAGATGGGAAGGAAAGGAAACCCCGACCTATGCACCTCAGATCTACGGCGAGGACCTGGAAGAAGTGGCCATCACCGGCCAGGGGACCATCGACGGCCGGGGAGAGACCTGGTGGCGACTCTTCCGGGCCAAAGCCCTGGCCTACCCCCGGCCACGGCTCATAGCCTTTACCCATTGCCGTGACGTCCTGATAGAGGGGGTGAAACTCGTCGATGCACCGGCCTGGACCATCAATCCCGTGCGGTGCGAAGGAGTAACCGTTCACCGGGTGCGTATCCATAACCCGCCCGATTCCCCCAACACCGACGGGATCGACCCCGATTCCTGCCGCAATGTCTTCATCGGTGGATGCTCCATCGATGTGGGCGATGACTGCATCGCCATCAAGGCGGGCCGGGAGGACTCTCCTTATCGCGTCCCTTGCGAGAATATCGTCATCGCCGACTGCCTCATGCGGCACGGCCACGGAGGGGTGGTCATCGGGAGCGAGACCAGTGGCGGCATCCGAAAGGTGGTCATCGCCAACTGCATTTTCGAAGGCACCGACCGTGGCATCAGGCTCAAGTCCCGCCGCGGACGCGGTGGGTTCGTCGAGGACCTCCGGGCCACCAACATCATCATGGAAAAGGTCCTCTGTCCTTTCGTCCTCAACATGTACTACGACACCGGCGGCGGGACCATCGACGAGGCGGTCCACGACCTGGAAGTCCATCCGGTGAACGAGTCGACGCCTTCTTTTCGGCGCCTCCACTTCAGTCATATTACCGCCCGGGAGGTGCAGGCCGCCGCGGCCTTCCTCTACGGTTTGCCCGAGCGGCCGCTGGAGGACGTGACCTTCGAGGAGGTCTGGATCGAAC
>JAAYXC010000137.1 GCA_012516115.1 Bacillota bacterium
TCCTCGGCCGTGAGAACCACAGCCTTGCCGGCTTTTAAACGTTCGTTGATCTCGGCGAAAGTCTTCATCTTTGCTTCCTCCGTTAGACAAAAAGAGACCTCTTCCGGAGAAGAGGTCGCTTGCGAATAAGCGGCGCTCCTCTCATCTCCCAAAGACCGAAGTCTTTGCGGGAATTGGCACCTGGCCGGCCGATCCGCCGGCTGGTTGCCGAGGCTTCATCGGGCCCGTCCCTCGACCTCTCTCGATAAGAGTCGCCTATTCACTTTTTTCCGAGTATAGCACAGGGTGGTAGGTATGTCAAGGCGTATCCCCGCGGTTTTATCGTCCGGCGACCGGCCTTCCGCCCATAACCTGGACGAATTCGCAATGGGTACCGTTCTTCTTTATCCCGCGGCAAGGGTTGAACGCGTCTCCGAGAAGATCCTCTCCCCGGCCGTGTTCCCTGTCCCGGTGGCCTGGGCGTTCGTCGGTGAAAGGCCCCTATCCTCTGCTTCGATAGAAAACAAAAACCGCCCCGGCGGCGGCAAAAACCATGGTCGGGGTGCCGGGATTTGAACCCGGGACCTCTTGCGCCCAAGGCAAGCGCGCTACCAAGCTGCGCCACACCCCGCCCGATCTTTAAGAAGCAAGGATATTGTACCCTATGCTTTCCCGGGCGTCAAGGCGATCCGGCTTCCGGGCCCTTGGCCGTTAACGGCGCCCGCCGGAGGCTCTCGCGGGATGGGATCTTGATCTCTACGATGATAAGATCCCGGCCGAAACGGCGAATGGCCCGCCAGGGAATGGCCAAAAGTCGCCGCCTCCGTCCCCAGGTTCGCTCGCCGAAGAAAGGCACGAGGATCGATTCCACCTTTCCGGTTTCCAGATCGAAAAGTGCTTCTGCCGTCCGGATGACCCCGATCCGCGCCGCATCCGTGAGGTTGATGATCTCCTTCCCGACCAGTTCGCTCAGGCGCACCCCACTCACTCCGGGATTCCCTATGCCGGGAATCGGGGTTTTAGACCTGGGGTCGGGATCCCGGAAAAGCGCACCGAGAATTCGGGGTTATTGCGCCCGGCCGAAGAGACGTAGAAATTTGGTGACCAGGAGATCGATCTGGGTAGCGAGGCGATAGCTTTCCTCGTCCATCTCCGCGATGGTCTCTTCGGCCGCATAGGCCTCCTCGGTCAGCTCCCGCCGGAGCTCACCGATCTCCGCCCGCAACCGATCAAGCCGGGAAGCCAATTCCGGTCGATAGCCTTCATGTTCCGGTATGGCCAAAGCCACCACCCCCTCGCCCGGTGGCGGGGAGATCGTCCGTCAAGACCCATTCCACCCGCGCCACCGGCGCCACCACCAGTTGGGCGATGCGGGCACCGCGTTCGATAAGAAAAGGGGCCTTGCCGAGATTGATCAGGACGACCTTGATCTCCCCGCGATAATCGGCATCGATGGTGCCCGGGGCGTTCAATACCGTCACCCCGAATTTGGCCGCCAGACCGCTCCGCGGTCTCACCTGGCCTTCGTAACCCTCGGGAAGGGCCAAAGAGATCCCGGTGGGGACGAGGGCCGTTTCCCCGGGGGCCAAAACGACCGCTTCCTTCAACGCGGCCAGTAGATCGAGCCCGGCCGCGCCGGGGGTGGCGTAAGCCGGTAGAGGGAGATCCTCCGTACCCGGGGAACGCAAAACCGGAACCTTAACGACGGTCAAACCACCACCGCCTCCCCCAGGAGGCGCTCCAAGTCCAACTTCAGGCGGGCCGGGGCCACCGCCGCCGCCGGAAGAGGTCCCATAAAGGCGAAATTGGCCACCCGCTGGACGTCTTCTGCCGTCACCGCGTCGATCAGGGCCAGGATTTCCTCGGGAGTAAGGAGACTCTCGTAAAAAAGCACGGCCTTGGCCAGCCGGCTCATGCGGGCGCTCGTGCTCTCCAAGCCCAAAAGGAAATTTCCCCGAATCTGCTCCTTGGCCCGGGCCAGCTCCGCCTCGCTTACCGGCTCCATCGCCAGGCGCCTCATCTCGGCCAGAATAAGACGAACCACTTCCTCCACGTTACGCGGGTCGGTACCGGCATAAACGGTGACAAGACCCGCGTCCCGAAAGGCCGTATGGGTAGAACCGATGGCATAGACCAGACCGCGGTCTTCACGCAGGCACTGAAAGAGCCGGGAACTCACGCTGCCACCGAGGATGCTGTCCAAGACCAAAAAGGCGAATTTCTCCGGGTTCCTCCGTTCCACCCCCCGTCCGCCCAGGCAAAGGTGGACCTGCTCGGTATCCTTGGCCTTGACAAGACGACCGGGGAAAGGAAGCGGCCTTTCTCGCTGAATGGAACGGGAAGCCGGCGAAAGCGAGGCCAGGTTTTCTTCGGCCAACCGAACGACTTCCTCAAAAGTGAACCGGCCGGCAACGGCCAGCACCGTCTCGTCGGGCCGGTAATGTTCGGCCATGTGGGCCAGGACATCCTCGCGGGTAAGACCGGCCACCGAGGAAGGAGTGCCGAGGATGGAGCGGCCGAGCGGATGCTCGGGCCACCAGGCGGCGGCCAAAAGATCTTAGACCAGTTCATCCGGAGCATCCTCGTAAGCCTTTATCTCTTCGAGAACCACGCTTTTTTCTTTCTCCAGTTCCACCGGATCGAAAAGGGACGAGCAGAACATCTCGGCCAAAAGTTCAAGGCCCAAAGCCATATGGCGGTCGAGGATCTTCACATAGAAACACGTGTATTCCCGGGTGGTAAAGGCGGTGAGTTGACCGCCCACGGCATCGATGGCTTCGGCGATCTCCCGCGCGCTGTGCCTGGTCGTACCCTTAAAGAGCATGTGCTCGATGAAATGCGAAACTCCTTCCCATCCCGCTCTTTCGTCCCGGGAACCGGCCCCTACCCAGAGCCCGATGGCCACCGAGTTGACATTGGGCATCACTTCACCCACGATCCGAAGCCCGTTGGCAAGTCTGGCCCGCTGGTACATTCCGAGATCCTTCCTTGCGTAAGAATTCGTTCTTATTATGGATTATCCTCCGGCTTCTCATGGGAGAGAAGAGAAGTACAGGGATAAGTCTTCGACCTGCCTCCACGGAATCCTGCAAGATACCAATATTTGTATCAATCCCCGCCAAATACCGGGAGGAATCGCGTTCCGACCGTCGAACGGGCAAACGTTACGTAAACTCGGAGGTTGCGGCCATGGAGTTCTTCCCGACCTTCTTCGCCGTTTTGGTTTATCTTCTTTCCCTCTTCGGTCTGGGACCGAAGAACGCGGAGCCACGCGCCACCGCGCCTTTTCAGGGTTCGGGATTCGTCGACCCATCCCCATCGTCGATCGGGGAGATCATGGCCTTTTACGCCGAACGCTACCGTAACGATCCCGCGCCCCGGCGTTCCCTCGGCAACGCCACCGGTCTTACGACGGTCCTGATCTTCGGACCGGCGCTCAAAGCCACCGGAGAACTTTACGGCAGCCTGGACCGGACGACGATCGCCCAGGCCCGTGGCCGTCACCTTAAAGTCCTGGCCACCATCCATAATGCGGGCAGCGGCCGTTTCGACCGCGGCACCGTCCATGCTTTCCTGCAAAACCCTGCCGCCCGCACCCGGGCCATCGAGGAGATCCAGAAGCTCCTTTCCACCTATGGCCTTGACGGGGTATGCCTGGACCTGGAAAACGTGCCGCCGGAGGATCGGGAAGCGCTCACCGCTTTTTTCCGCGACCTCTCTTCGCGCCTGCGGCCGCGTTATTTTCTCGTCGCCGCCTGTCTTCCGGCCAAAACGGGCGACGACTCCAAGACCGCCTGGATGGGGGCCTATGATTTCGCCGCCCTGGGCCCTTATCTGGATCTGGCCGTGCTCATGGCCTACGACGAACACCGGCCCGATGGGCCACCGGGGCCGGTGGCCTCTTTAGGATGGGTGGAAAAAGTGGTCCGTTATGCGGTCACTACCCTACCACGACAGAAGATCGTCTTGGGGCTTCCGGCTTACGGATATGTCTGGGGACCGAAAAACGGACGGGCCATCACCCATGCCGGTGCCCTTTCGCTTCTAGCCCAACATGGCCTTCGCTCCCTCTGGGATGCCACCGCCCAGGTACCTTATTTCCGTTACACCCAAGCGGGAACGACTTACGCGGTCTGGTACGAGGACAAACGGAGCGGGATGGCCAAGGCGGCCCTGGCCCGCCGGTACGGGTTGCGAGGGGTGGCCGTCTGGCGGCTGGGATACGAGGACCCGGAACTCTGGAAGACATTGGAATTCCCTGAATGAAGGGAAGCGGAAATCTGAAGCGCCATTGCCCCGGCTACGAGAGTTAAGGGGTATAAAAAAGAAATTATAAAAGAAGAGGTATCGCCCAATATCTCATTTTTAACCCTCATTATCCCCTCCCCCAAGACCGGCCCATCGACGATAATCCGCCGCGACTTCTTTCCCAACCACCGCTTCCAACAACTCCGCCGCGAAAGCAAAAACCCGCGCTCCCAATCCCGTCACCACATGTCCATCTCGTACCGCCGGCCCTGCCACCCGCACCGCCCCTTCAAAGACCGGATGTTCCGCTACATCACTGCAAAATCGTCTCCCCCTCAA
>JAAYXC010000138.1 GCA_012516115.1 Bacillota bacterium
GTTCAACCTGATGTTCAAGACCTTCCTCGGCCCGGTGGAGGAAGAGGCGGCCGTGGTCTACCTGCGGCCCGAGACGGCCCAGGGGATCTTCGTGAACTTCCAGAACGTCCTCAACACGACCCGGATGAAGATCCCCTTCGGCATCGCCCAGATCGGCAAGTCCTTCCGGAACGAGATCACCCCCGGGAACTTCACTTTCCGCACGCGCGAGTTCGAGCAGATGGAGATAGAGTACTTCGTCAAGCCCGGCACGGACGAAGAATGGTACCGGCACTGGGTGGACACGCGTTTCCGGTGGTACATCGACCTCGGGATCGACCCCGCCCGGCTCCGGCTGCGGGAACACGGGCCCGAGGAGCTCGCCCACTACGCCCGGGCCTGCGCGGACATCGAGTACTACTTCCCCATGGGCTGGGCCGAGATCGAGGGGATCGCCAACCGTACGGACTTCGACCTCCGCCGCCACAGCGAGTTCAGCGGCGAGCGGTTGGAATACTTCGACGAGACGACCCGCGAACACTACATCCCCTACGTCATCGAGCCTTCGGCCGGCGCAGACCGGGCGGCTCTGGCCTTCCTGCTCGACGCTTACTGCGAGGAGCCGGACAAGGACGAGATCCGGGTGGTCCTAAAGCTCCACCCGCGTCTGGCGCCGATTAAAGTGGCCGTGCTCCCCCTTTCCAAGAAGGAAGAACTCACTTCGTACGCCAAGAAGGTCTGGCAGGACCTGCGCCGGTACTGGATGACCGATTACGATGAGAGCAAGAGCATCGGCCGGCGTTACCGGCGGCAGGACGAGATCGGGACGCCGTATTGCGTTACCATCGATTTCCAGACCCTCGAGGACCACGCGGTCACCATTCGCGACCGGGACACCATGGCCCAGGTGCGGGTTTCCGTCTCCCAGCTGGTGGAAGCCTTGCGGGAGAGGCTGGGGTTCTGAAAGCCCCGGGCTATAATGAGGGCGAGGGGCAAAGGAGGGAAGCTGCTTGCGGCGGCGAGGGGGCTGCTGGTGGAAGCCTCTTGCCCCGTATCTGCTTCCTCCACGAGTCGTTGTTTGAGGCGGCTCGTCGTTATACCTTTGGCCCTCATGGATGCCGACGAATTCGACCGCTGGTACAGGCAAGCCTTGCATACTGTAGATTCAGCGCGGTGCGATTTGGAAACGTGATTTCGCATGGGCCTGTTTCAAAGCCCAGCAAGCTGGCGAATACGCGATTAAGGCGCTGATGCGAGGCCTCGTTTTGCCCGCCACCGGGCACTCGGTCTTCAAATTCCTGGCCGAGCTTGAAAACAAAGGGATGGAGCTTTCGGAATCGCTTCGGGAGGCTGCCCGCGAACTGGATCGCCGCTATATTCCTCCCCGGTATCCCGACGCTTTCCCGGCGGGTAGCCCTTTTGAGTTCTACGATGGGGCCACCGGCAAAAAGCGCTCCACTCCGCGCAAACGATCCTCGCTTTTGTCGCGGAGATGAAGGAGGCGCTCGGCCGTGCATCCGATTCTGGAGAATAGAAAAAAACAGCGGGAAGAATGATCGCCGTCGCCAGAGAGTACGCCAAGATTCTGCAATGCGGAGATCGGTCCTCTTTGCGCGGTTTTAATCGGTTCCGTGGCCCGAGGTGATTTCAACCTCTCAAGCGACATCGATGTGATCATCGTCTCCGACCGGCTTCCCACGCCTCCCTTGGAGCGCTCCCGCTTTCTTTATCGGTATATTCTGCCCGACATAGAACCGAAAGGTTTCCTTCCCGCCGAGTTCATGAGGGACCAAGCCCGGCAAAATTCCCTCGTCCTCGAGGCCCTATCTCATGGGATCCTCTTCGCGGATAATGGTTTCTGGGCAGAAATCGTTGCCAGGCGCTGAGCCCGGCAAGCTCCGCTTCGGACGGAGGCCGGGCGATCGCGTCGAAACCTTCCGTCGCCCATTCCTCCCGCCATCTCAGGGAATAATCCCGGAGCCGCCCCCCTAGCCAAAGAGATAGCCTCCTCTGTCCACGACCGCCGATCAGCAATTCCTCCGCGCGGCGTAGGCGAAAGGCGCGAAATATCGCCGCCACGATCTTTCCGTGGAAC
>JAAYXC010000139.1 GCA_012516115.1 Bacillota bacterium
ATCGCATGCTCGGCGGCGTCTGTGCCGGGCTCGGGGAATACTTCGGTGTCGATCCGACCCTCCTGCGGCTCCTCTGGGTGGCCGGCTTTTTCTTAACCGGTTGTTTTCCGGCGTTTATCGGTTATCTCGCGGCTTGGGCGATCGTACCGGAGGAGCCTTGGATCGCGGGAGATAAATCGGACACCCCGGAACCACAATAAAACCCTGTTAGAGCAAGGTGAAAGGATTTTTCGCGGCGGTAGCGAAATCGATCGTGAATTTTCTCCAAAAAGGATTGAGGGCGATGGCGGAATTCCGGCATCATCTCGAGACCTTGGCCGTGCATATCGGCCCACGTGGTTCGGCTACCAAAGAAGAAGAGGCGGCGGCCGAATATGTGGCCGCGCAGATCCGCTCGTTCGGGCTTGAATGCCAACGCCAAAGGTTTCCTGCTCTTACTTCTTTCTCCTGGACCTATCTTGCCATTATGGTCACCGGCCCTTTGGCGGCGGCCCTCTTTCTCTTTCGCCCCGGCGCGGCCTTCCTCCTCGCCCTCTTGGGCAGTCTGGCCTATCTCTGCGAGGCAAGCACTTTCCCTTTTTTCGGCCGGCTTATCCCGAAGCGGAAAAGCATTAACGTCATTGCCAAAGCCCATGCCCGCAGCAAGGAACTTCGGCGAGTCTTGATCCTGGCCCATCTCGATTCTTCCCGCGCGGGCTTGAGTTTCTCCCCCCGGATGGTGACGGGATTCCGGTCGAGTTTTCTCCTTAATTTTCTAAGCCTTCCCCTCCAGGCCCTCCTCTATGGAGTAACCCTCTTTTGGCCGGGGGCGCCACGCACGGCCCTTTGGTGGTTCTCCCTTCTTCCGGCGGCGGTCCTCCTCTGGGGTTGTTTTACCTTGGTCCATCGTGAACTCTGGGGCAAGATCGTGCCCGGGGCGAACGACGACGCCTCCGGCCTGGCAGTGCTCCTCGAGACGGCGCGGGTGATCGCCAGAAGTCCCCTTCTTACCACCAGCGTCTGGTTCGTGGCCACCGGGGCCGAAGAATCCGGCCTCTGGGGTGCCCTTCATTTAATCCGGGAATGCGCCTTCGACCCCAAGAAGACGATGGTCATCAATCTCGATAACCTCGGCCGGGGCCGGCTGACCTTTACCTTCTGCGAAGGCATCGTCTTCCCCCTCCGCGTCGATCCGAGACTTATCGAGACGGCGCGAGAGACCGCGGCCGAGAAAAACCTCAAGCTAGATCTACGACCCTATCATCTCCTGCCCACCGATGCCACAGCGTTCCTGGCCAGACGCATCCCGGCGGGAAGCATCATGGCCTTCGACGAACGCGGTCTCCTGCCCAACTGGCACTGGCCGACGGATACCATCGAACACGTTGACGAAGCGAATCTGGCCGCCGCCCGCGACTTGGTCCTCGGTATGCTTAGACGGTTGGAAGAATAAAGCAAAGCCCACCAAGCCTTATAATCACCAAGATATGCTGGCAGGTTGTCGCCCAGGGATTTTCTTCGTCTTGATGATGCCTCGAGGTGCGTTCCTTTCGTTCTTCTGTTGACGACCGTGTTCGTGTACTTAAAATCATCAAATCATCTTCCTGGTTTTCCGAGCAGCTTTCTGACCCTAACGGATGGAAAAGACCTACCCAATTACGTTAAAGAGACAGGAAACGAAGCTTTCCTGTCGAACACTCTAAATTAAATTTTATCTTTATTCTACCTGCCTTTCTATTATCAAGGTCAAAGAGGGGGGCGTACGATGAAACTCTGGGGAGACCGCCCGATCTCGCAACGCATCATCCTCTCCTTTATTACGGTGGCCGTGGCCACGGTAATGCTAATGTTGATCGCGATTTTAGGGACTCTCAACATCGCCAATATCAACCGGGCCATCGTCAGCGGACATGAAAAACGTTCTTACGTGGCCGAACTCGATGCGGCCGTCACCGACGCGGAAGGGAGAGCCGGGTACCTTAAGCGCATCGTTACCAATCGGCCGGAAGAGATCACGCCGGCCGACGATATGACCATCAAAATGATGGCCATTCGGCTGGAAGAAGCGGCGAAAAAAGTTCGGCCCGTCATCGTTGAGATGATGGCCAAACAAGCGCCGTATTTCGATGAAACCGTAGCGAAGGTCCTCGAAAATACAAATCACTGGGAAAAATCTCGAAATTATTCAGCTCTAGTAGGAATTACTGGGGCCCTGGAAGAACTCAAGTTCCTATCGGGAGAACTGCGCCCTAAACTACTGGAACAAATAAATCGGGATCTTCAAGCCGCCCATGCCAATCTGACCAGGACAACGGTGCTGATCATCGTTTTCAGTTTGCTCATCGTCAGTACGTTGTTTGTAACCATCTTACCCGTAATTCGTGAATTACGACTGGTATTTATTCCCATGCGCCAAGCCTCTGAAACGGCTCTTCGGGGAGCCAACAACGTCATGAGCTATGCGGCAGAGATCGATGAGCTCATCGACCAATTGCAAAAAGCCATGGACGAGGTGGGCCGGGCCACCCAGGAGGTGGCTACCGCGACCCAGGAAAGCGCCAACCTGCTCGGCGAGATCATGAACTCCGTAAGAAACACCGGCGAAGCCACCGGTCATCTGTCCGAGGAGGCCACGACGATCTACGATTCCCTGGCCGCCCACCAGTCCCTCCTAGAGGAACGTAGCACGCAGGTAAGAGAAATGGTTGCCCAGGTCGAGAATCTTTTGGGCGGTATTACCCAAAATGCGGCCATCGCCGAGGGATTGGCCGTCCAGGTGACTGCCCTCCGCGAACAACTGGCCGGCATCGAAGGCTTCCTGGCCTCCATGAACGATATCACCGATCAGACCGAGCTATTGGCCTTAAATGCCAGTATCGAAGCGGCGCGGGCCGGTGAAGAAGGCGTGGGTTTCATGGTGGTGGCCGAACGTCTCCGCAAACTCTCGGACCAAACCAAAGGCTTCACCGCCCAGATCGAGGCCACGGTGACCAAACTTCAGGAGAGCACGATGAAGGTCGCCTCGGCCTTAACCCAGATCATCGCCAGCGTTCGGGCGGCGGTGGACCAGGTGGGGGCCGTGACCCACGAGTTCTCTTCTTTCGAAGATCTCCTGGCCTCTTTACAGAAGGCCCATGGAAGGATCATCGCGGCGGCCAATGCGCAGATGGAGAAAACCCGGGAGATATACCGCAGTGCCACGGAGATCATGCGCTCGGTGGAGAACATCTCGGCCCAGACGGAAGAGGTCTCGGCGGCCATGGAAGAGCTTTCCGCGGAGAGCGAACAGGTCATCGGGCAGATCCAGCATATCAGCCAAAACATGGAGGAAACCCGGACGGCCATCGAACGCCAGGTCGAGCTGGCCAAGATGGCCAAGGAAGCGGCCGACCGGTTTTAGGGTTTTCGCCGTAGGCGTGGCCTTGACGGTTTCGCCGGTATGCGTTATACTTTAAGGTGCCAAAGGTGCCGAAGTGGTGGAACTGGCAGACGCGCTGCGTTCAGGGCGCAGTGGGAGCATTCCCGTGCGGGTTCAAATCCCGCCTTCGGCACCATCCTTCAAGATCACCGTGGTAACGGCTTTTGGAGAAAAATCTGTTAACCGTTCATAGAAGAAAACAAGCGACCAAGCGTCGGTTTGATTATCGCGACTTTTTAAAAGTCGCTTTTTTTATGCCTTCGCTTTGCGTCGGGGCAGAAATAGCCGGCTATAGTTTTGG
>JAAYXC010000140.1 GCA_012516115.1 Bacillota bacterium
AATCTGACTTTACCCATTGGATTGTCTTCGTTGATGACGCCATACGGCAACAATTATGATATGTTAATGCCCGGGGCTGTTTTATCGGTCGTCCCGATCGTCATCGTATTCTTGTTCAACCAGCGCGCGTTTATCTCCGGGATGACGGCCGGGGCGATCAAAAAATAACAATACATAGGTGAAGATCAGGGGTTACGCTACCCTGAAAGATGTCGCCAAGAAAGCCGGGGTCTCTCTGGCTACTGCCTCCCGGGCTTTGAATAATCGGGGAGATGTCGATCAGACCACCAGAAAAAAAGTGCTGGAAGCGGCTAAGGCCCTCTCTTATACTCCTAATCCTCTGGCCCGCGGCCTTCTTTCCGGGACCACCAAGACTATTGGGATCCTGGTGACGACGATCCAAAACCCTTTCTATGCCGCGGTCGTGAGTGGGATCGAAAAAGTCTTGGCCGCTGAAGGTTATACCATTATCCTTTGTAATTCGCATGAGGATCCCGAGGCAGAACGTGAAGCCATCCGGGTACTCCTTGCCCGACGGGTAGATGGACTCATCATCGCCCCGGTGCAAAGTAAACCCGATGGATTGGAGTTACTTTTTAAAAGCAACGTTCCTTTCGTCTTCGTGGCTCGATATATGCCCGGAGTGGATACCGATTATGTGGTCTGTGACGACGAGGCCGTGGGACGGTTGGCCACCGAGCACCTTATCGACAGGGGGCATCGTCGTATCCTATTCATGAATTCCCGGGGAAACTCCAGCGCCGAACTGCGACAGCGTGGTTATGAACAAAGCTTAGCAGCGCATGGCATATCGCCTGAACCCAGTTTGATTCGAACAGTCTATTATCATACCCAGGCGGAAGAAGCCATTTCAGCCGCATTGGACGAGGGTTTGGATCCTACGGCCGTCTTCTGTTTCTGCGACGAGATGGCAGTTGGGGTTTTACGCGTCCTCGCCGCCAGAGGTATTCGGGTTCCCGAAGAAATAGCCGTTATAAGCTGTGATAACCTCGCCTTTAGCGCAGTATTACACCCGCCACTCACCACTGTCGACATCCCCGAATTCGAGATGGGAGTCGAAGCTGCTAGGATACTTCTTAACAAGATCAAACGGCGCAAAAAAAAGACCACCCAGGTGGTTTTTACCCCAAAACTCGTAGAAAGGGCGTCTACCTGAAATTAGAAAATTAAAAGGTTAACTTTTTAGTCCTGGTCTAAATCGATATATTGTACTGCAGGAGGAAGAAAACCACCATGCAAGAAGCTAAAATCACTCTCGACCGCGACTTCGTCATCGGCGAGATCGACCCGCGTCTCTACGGTTCTTTTCTCGAGCACCTAGGCCGGGCCATCTACACCGGCATCTACGAACCGGACCACCCCACCGCCGACGAGCTCGGCTTCCGCCGGGACGTCTTGGAACTCGTGCGGGAACTCGGGGTATCCATCGTCCGCTACCCGGGGGGGAACTTCGTCTCCGGCTATAACTGGGAGGACGGTGTGGGACCGAGATCCGAACGGCCACGGCGCCTGGATCTGAGCTGGCGGACGGTGGAGACGAACGAGGTGGGCCTCAACGAATTCGCCGCCTGGGCGAAGAAGGCGGGGGCCGAGGTAATGATGGCCGTAAACCTCGGGACCAGGGGGCCGGATGCCGCCCGGAGCCTCGTTGAGTACTGCAACCATCCCGGTGGAAGCTATTGGAGCGACCTCCGCCGGGCCCATGGGGTGACCGAGCCGCACCGCATCAAGGTCTGGTGTCTGGGGAACGAAATGGACGGCCCCTGGCAGATCGGGCATAAGACGGCGGAGGAATACGGCCGGTTGGCCTGCGAGACGGCCAAGGTCATGCGCTGGGTGGACCCATCCATCGAGCTCGGCGTCTGCGGGAGTTCGGGCGAAGGTATGCCGACCTTTCCCTCCTGGGAGGTCACGGTCCTGGAACATACCTACGAACATGTGGACTACCTTTCGCTCCATACCTATTTCGGCAACCGTGACGGCGATCTGGCCAACTTTCTGGCCCAGTCGGTAGGGATGGACCGGTTTATCCGTACGGCCATTGCCGCTTGTGATTACGTCCAGGCAAAGAAAAGAGGGAAGAAACGGATTAACCTCTCCTTCGACGAGTGGAACGTGTGGTACCACTCGAACGAGGCGGACCGGAAGATCGAGCCCTGGAGCATTGCCCCGCCGCTTTTGGAGGACATCTATAATCTCGTCGATGCCCTGGTCGTGGGGTGTATGTTGATCACCCTTCTCAAACACGCGGACCGGATAAAGATCGCCTGCCTGGCCCAGCTCGTCAACGTCATCGCGCCGATCATGACCGTAAAAGGCGGGCCCGCCTGGCGGCAGACCATCTTCTATCCTTTCCTCCACGCCTCCCGGTACGCTCGCGGGACCGCCCTCGCGACCCTGGTCCGGGCGCCCCTTTACGATACGAAGCAGTTCGAAGCCGTCCCGCTTTTGGAGGCCGTGGCCACCGTGGAAGAGGAACGCGGGGAGCTCGTCATTTTTGCCGTCAACCGCTCCCAGGAAGAGGCATTGGCCCTGGAGGTCGAGTTACGCGGAATGAGGGCGGCTTATCGACCCCTGGAGCACCTGGTCCTGGCGAATGATGACCCCCAAGCGGTAAATACGGCCGCCGAACCATACCGGGTCGCGCCGTATCTCCAGGAGGGCGCCAAGCTAGAAGACGACCGTCTTAAGGTGATCCTCCCCAGACTCTCGTGGAACACGATTCGGCTAAGGAAAGCTTAAATCAACCGGACGAGCTGTAATCTGATCACGTGACAAAAAGGAAAACCAAAAGAAGTAGTCGTCAGGCACAGGGGCCATTGGGTTTTTCCCTCGGGGACGGACTCAAGGCCCTTTGCCTTTTCGACGCGGTGAGCGGAGGGAGGCTGGTAAGGGATGACGGGTTGACAGCGTGGAGAAAAAAGTATTAAGTTATAAGTTATAGCAACAAACAAAATTATCATATTAGACAATAAAATCTGGAAGGGATGGCCGGTTGGTGCGGGAAGGCCTGATCATCCTGGCCTTGACGATCCTCGGCCAGGGGCTCAATCCCCTTATGGCCTCCACGGCCGGAGATCCGTCGCCTCCTCCTCTGCAGTCGGGGGTCCTGGAGCCACAGCCGGTCGAGGAGGGGGAGGTTTCCGCTATGCCTGCGGAAGCTGCGGATGAGGCGCATGGGGTAATTCCTCCTGCCGAAATTCCATTCCCATGGGGCCTCGATGAATGGAATGCCTTCCTCCCGGACTTTTATCCGGGGCAACAGACCAACATGGCCAGCTCTACCCTTTCTGAACCGGCCGGGCCCAGCGGGAACTTTATCTACCAGAACACCAGC
>JAAYXC010000141.1 GCA_012516115.1 Bacillota bacterium
GGTTTTATATTACCTCTTTTTGGGGGCCATGGGTTTGGGGACGGAGAGAAACCTGCTTAACCGACGAACGCGGTGGCGGATTGGCAGCCTGCTCCTTGTTTTGACCATCGCTTTGACCGTCTTCACCTGGTGGCAGGCTCTGGCCGTCCCGGCCGACCTTTCGGTGACCTTCCTCGACGTGGGCCAGGGGGATGCCATCCTCGTCCGCGCGCCGGGCGGTCGGACGATGCTCGTCGACGGCGGCGAAGAGGAGGCCGCCCCGAAGATCCTCGCCCACCTCCGGCGAACCGGAATCAACCGCCTGGACCTTTTGGTTCTTTCCCACCCCCATAGCGATCATGTGGGCGGTCTCCGGGAGGTGGTGGAGGAGATCCCCGTGGGACTCGTCCTCGATCCCGGTTGGTCGCATCCGTCGGAGGTTTATCGGCGGTTCCTCCTGGCCCTCAAGGCGAAGAACATCGGCTGGCGGCGCGCCCGGCGAGGGCTCCGCTTCACCCTCGGGCGGGAGGTGACGGGGGAGGTTCTCTACCCCCAGCCGGCGATGCCGGAACCCGAGGATTTAAACGAAGGCTCCCTGGTGCTCCTGCTCCGTTACAAGGAGGTAAGCCTGCTTCTCCCCGGCGATCTGGAACGGGAAGGGGAGGCGGCACTTTTGGCCGGGGGCGACCTACCACGGGTAACCGTGCTCAAAGTTGGGCATCACGGAAGCGCCGGGAGTACGAGCGAGGCCTGGCTGGCGAAGCTTCGGCCCAAGGCGGCGGTGATCAGCGTGGGCAGGTCGAACCCCTTCGGCCATCCACACCCGGAGACCTTGATCCGCCTGGCGGCGGCCGGGGTGAAGGTCTACCGGACCGACGAGAGGGGGACCATCCGCTGGCTCACCGATGGAAAACGATATCGCTTTGAGACCGCCCGTTAATCCGCGTGGTGTTTTTTGGAGCGCCGATGGAGGCCACCGTCACGGCCCGTCCACGGATCCCGCTGGGCCGGTTAGGGTGTCCATCCGAACGTATCCCGCTTGCCGATCGCCATCATGGGCAAGCCTCCTCCCCGGTTCCGCTTACCTATCCGCTTTTGAAATCGGCTAAAGTGCCCCATTCCCCGGGCCGGTCTCGATTTTCTCCTTTTTCGGGCATAGGAGGCCTTGCTTTCGAAGATCCTATCCCGTGAAGACTACAGGCACCGAGGGTTAGGAAAAGCCATTCCTTATCCTCATATCCTCTGCGGGACCCGGGAGGTTTCGCCCCTGAAGATGCGGGACATCGCTTACGTCTCCACCCTGACCGGGTTCATCGGGGCGGTGGTGGTGGACGGGCTGACCTTTCTCCAACGGGCCGCGGGCCTTCCCACCCAGACCCCCTGGGGGGTGGGGGCCCGGGTCTTCCTCCGGCCGGAACTGGCCCGCAGTCCAGGAGGGATCGTTTTCGGCCTGCGTGTCAGCCTGGCCATGAGCATTGCCGGTGCTTTTTTCCTCGCCCTCTTCTTGCGCGGCTTCGGTTACGACCATGCCGTCCTCAAAGGAGTGCTGGTCTTAAACGCGCTGGGTTTCATTACCCTGGGCCTCTTCGGGCCTCTCGTCGGAATCGCCCCCTTGCTTCGGGGTGATCTCGTGACCAACTTCGTGGCGGTGGTGAACCTTTCGGTTCTTGGCGCGGTCCAGGGGGGCCTCGTCCGGAGGCTGCTCGGCGGGACGGTCCGGGCCGGATAAAAACCCCTACTACTACGGCGCCCTGAAGGAGGCCGCTACACCATGGGAAACCCTTCGGGCTATTCGGAGTCCGTTCTCAGGGCCGTAGGCCCTCCCAAACTGTGGCGGCGGTCTTTGGGCCGCCGTCGGCATGGATCCCGTTCCCCCCTATCTGGCAAGGTTTACTTCGGGCTTCCCCCTCTAGTGACGGTGCGCGGAACCGCTTCTAGAGGGGGAAGAAGGGGGTGAGTTCGTGCGGGAGAAGCCAGATCAGCCTTTGGTCTTCAGCACGTCATCTATCAGCCCGTAGGCCTTGGCCTCCTCGGCGGTCATGAAGAAGTCCCGTTCCACATCCCGGGCGATGACTTCCAGGGGTTGACCGGTCCGCTCGCTCAGGATCCGGTTCAGTCTTTCCTTGATCTTGAGCATCTGCTCGGCATGGATCTTGATCTCCGTGGCCGGGCCGATGATCCCCGAGAGGTAGGGCTGGTGGATCATGATCTCGCTGTTCGGCAGGGCGAAGCGCTTGCCCTTGGCCCCGGCGGCCAGGAGGAACGCGCCCATGCTGGCCGCGAGCCCCACGCAGATGGTGGAGACATCCGGTTCGATGTGCTGGATGGTGTCGTAGATGGCCAGGCCGGCCGTGATGGATCCGCCGGGGCTGTTGATGTAGAGCTTGATGTCCTTCTTCGGGTCCTCGGCCGCCAGGTAGAGGAGCTGGGCCACGATGAGGCTGGCCGTCTTGTCGGTCACCTGGTCGCCGAGGATGACGATGCGCTCCCGCAGAAGCCGGGAGAAGATGTCGTAGGTACGCTCCCCCATCTCGGTTTGTTCGACGACTATCGGGACGAGGCTCTTCATGACCATCCCCTCGCGTAAGTTTTGATCGGCCGATGGATTCTCCGCCGGGCGGGGAGGATCCTTCCGCCGAGGTCGGGGGCAGTTGAGGTAATGGCCCATACTTTTTCCGGGTTGAATTGCCCAAGAGGACGTAGCGCCTGAATCTCGACGACCTTCCTCCGGCAGGATGTGAAGTGAAGTAAGGAGGCGGTGGACGAGATCGGAGGCCGCTGGTGCGTGGTCCTGGGTCCGTCCTTCGAGGAGACGGTGCCGGAAATATGGTACAATTTATGGAGAAGTCCTATCGGGAGGTTTGCGTCCTTCCTCATCCCCTCTGCTTCTGGGATTCTGACCCTGCCGGCATCGATCTCCGAGCCCATCGGCGCTTCATTATCGAACGCGTCATGGAATACGGAGACGACGAGGCCGTGAGTGGCTTTTGCGGATGTATACGCATGATGAGCTCTCCGAGACCCTGCGCGAGGGTCGTGTCTTGTCGGCGAAGGCCGTGGCGTGCTGAAGGAATTATCTCATTGGGAAGGAGGTTCGGAATGAAGTGAATACGGACGGAGAAAATGCTTTCATGGCAAATCTAGAGAAAGCAATCCATAGAGATTTTAAAGGTTGGGATTTCTCATATCTTGAAGTATCCAGAAGAATGCATGAATATCCTTTATCGTGGAACTATACAATTGAGCTTCACCCATATTTAAAGAAAGCTGATTCATTATTAGACATGGGAACTGGGGGCGGCGAGTACTTATCTTTCCTCTCTTCTCTCCATTCTCTACCCAAAAATTCGTTTGCGACCGAAAGCTATGAGCCAAACGTCTTGATTGCAAAAGAAAGATTAGAACCGTTAGGTATTGAAGTCAGACAAATATCAGACGATGATAAACTACCTTTTGATGATAACATGTTTGACCTGATAATAAACAGACATGAATCTTATTCTTGCAAGGAAGTCTATAGAGTCTTGAAGACCGGAGGTATTTTTCTCACTCAACAAGTAGGCGGAATGAACGATTACGAAATCAATGAACTTCTCCATGCGGATAACCCTGTTGATCGTGAATGGAGTCTGGCTAAGGCAGTACATGAACTCCAACAAGTGGGAATGAAGATACTTAAACAAAAAGAAGATTATACAAAAACTAGATTCTACGACATCGGCGCCATAGTTTATTATTTAAAGGCGATTCCCTGGCAGGTGCCTGATTTTACAGTTGAGAATTATCACGAAAGGCTAAAATATATAAACGAAATTATAATGAGAGTAGGCTTTATAGAATTTACCTGTCATAGGTTTTTGATTATATCTCAGAAGTAGGTGGAGTTCGTCACACGGCAATGAGTTTCCAACCCAATATATGACATTTTGCAAAAGTAGCTATTCAGGCCATATTTATGAAAAACACTTAGGGTTTTATTTGAACTAATGTTGAAAGTGAGTTGATCCAGCTGCAATTTCAAGTAAGAGAAAAGATAGTTGAAGATATGGCATGGATTACCCCCTTTATGAGAGAGAACTGGGGCTCAGAAAAGATCGTAAGCAGAAATAAAATTTATAGTGCTTATGAACTTCCGGGGTTTATTGCGGAACAAAACAAAAAACCTGTCGGTATAGTTTTGTATAATATTAAAA
>JAAYXC010000142.1 GCA_012516115.1 Bacillota bacterium
CACTATATATAGAGTAAGGAGGAGGAAACCGTGCGCCTCTCGGAGAACGCCCGTACCGTCCTCGAACGCCGCTATCTCCGGAAAGAAGGAGGGGAGGTCGTCGAGACCCCGGAAGAGATGCTCCGCCGGGTGGCGGATAACATCGCCGCGGTCGAGGGGAGATCCTTCGGCAAAAGCCCCCGCGAGGTGGCCGCCCTCGCCGAAGAGTTCTACCGCCTCATGGACGAACTCAAGTTCCTCCCCAATTCGCCTACGCTCATGAACGCCGGCCGGGAGCTCCAGCAGCTGGCGGCCTGCTTCGTCCTGCCCATCGAGGACTCCCTGGAGTCGATCTTCGAGACCTTAAAGATCGCCGCCTTGATCCACAAGAGCGGCGGCGGGACGGGCTTCAGCTTCTCGCGGCTGCGGCCGAAGAACGACCGCGTGGGGACCACGGGCGGCGTGGCCAGCGGCCCGGTCTCCTTCCTCAAGGTCTACAATGCCAGCACCGAAGCGGTGAAACAGGGCGGGACCCGCCGGGGGGCCAACATGGGCATCCTCCGGGTGGACCATCCGGACATCCTGGAGTTCATCGACCTCAAACGGACCCCGGGGGTGGTCACCAACTTCAACCTCTCGGTGGCCGTCACCGACGCCTTCATGGAAGCGGTGGCCAAGGGCGAGGATTACTACCTCATCAACCCCCGGTCCGGGAGTCCGGTGGAACGCCTCTCGGCCCGCGAGGTCTTCGGCCGCATCGTCGAAGCCGCCTGGGCCGCGGGCGAGCCGGGGGTCGTCTTCATCGACCGGATCAACGCCGCCAACCCTACCCCACACTTGGGGGCCATCGAGAGCACGAACCCCTGTGTGACCGGGGACACCTGGATCAGTACCGCCATGGGCCCCCGCCAGGTCAAGGAACTGGTCGGCAAGCCCTTTATTGCCCTGGGCGACGGCCGGCCGTACGCCACGGGCGAGGAAGGCTTCTTCAAGACGGGGACCAGGCCGGTGGTAAGGCTTGCCACGTGCGAGGGCTATAGCCTCCGCCTCACCCCAGACCATCTGGTGGCGCGCGCCACCGGCCAGACCAGTGACCGCCCGACCGCGGAATGGGTTCCCGCGAAGGACCTCCGGCCCGGCGACCGGATCCTCCTCCACGACCACCGGGCCCTTGCCGGCTGGCCGGGGGAACTGACCGAGGGCGAGGGTTACCTCCTGGGGCTCCTGGTGGGCGACGGCGTGCTCAAAAAAGACGTGGCCGTCCTCTCCGTCTGGGCGAAAAAAGAGGCCGTCAACGGCCCGCCGGCGGCCATGATGCAATCGGCCCTGGCGTATGCCATGGCCCTGCCCCACCGCGCCGACTTTCAAGGCTGGGTCCCTGTGGCCGGCCGCTGTGAGTACCGGCTCAAATCGGTCGCGCTCCGCGCCTTGGCCGCGAGGATGGGTATACGCCCCGGCGCCAAGACCATCACCCCGGCCCTGGAACGGGCCTCCTCGGAGGGGTATCGTGGTTTCCTGCGGGGACTCTTCGACTGCGACGGCTCCGTCCAAGGAAGTCAGGCGAAGGGCGTTAGCATCCACCTGGCCCAAAGCGACCTCGAATTCCTACAGGCAGTCCAGCGCATGCTGCTGCGCCTGGGGATCGCCAGTGTCATCTATTCCGAGCGGCGCCCGGCGGGAGAAAAACTCCTCCCCGATGGCAAAGGGGGGAGGCGGAGATACCCCGTCAAAGCCCAGCACGAACTGGTCATCACCGGGGAGAACCTGGCCCTCTTCCACGAACGGGTGGGGTTCGGCGATCCCGAGAAAGCGGCCAAACTCCGCGCTCTTCTGGCGGCCTATCGGCGCCGGCCGAACCGGGAGACGTTCACCGCCACCGTCATGAGCATAACCGATGACGGCGTGGAGGAGGTCTACGACGTGCGCGTCCCCGGCGTCAATGCTTTTGACGCCAACGGCTTCTACGTCCACAACTGCGGCGAGCAACCCCTCCTCCCCTACGAGGCCTGCAACCTCGGTTCCATCAACCTCTCCCTCATGGTCAAAAACGGCCAGGTCGACTGGGAGGAGCTGCGCCGGGTGGTCCACCTCGCGGTGCGCTTCCTCGACGACGTCATCGAGGCCACCGTCTACCCCCTCCCCAAGATCGAGGCCATGGCCAAGGGGAACCGGAAGATCGGCCTCGGCGTCATGGGCTGGGCGGAGATGCTGATCCAGCTCGGCATCGCTTACGACTCCGAGCCCGCCATCGAGCTGGCCCGGGAGGTCATGGGCTTCATCGACCGGGAGTCGAAAGAGGCCTCGGCCCGCCTGGCGGAGGAGCGGGGACCCTTCCCTAACTTCCACGGAAGCATCTACGACCGGCCCGGGGGCGTCCCCCTCCGCAACGCCCCCACCACCACCCTCGCCACCACCGGTACCTTGAGCATCATCGCCGATACCACCGGCGGCATCGAGCCCATCTTCAGCGTGGCCTTCACCCGCCAGATCTTGGACGGCGAGCGGTTGATCCAGGTGAACTCCCTCTTCGCCCGCTTGGCGCAGGAACGCGGCTTCCACAGCAAAGAGATCCTCGCGGCCATCGCCGAGAAGGGTACGGTCCGGGGCATCCCTGGGGTTCCGGAGGATCTGCAACGGCTCTTCGTCACCGCCCACGAGATCGCGCCCGAGTGGCACGTGCGCATGCAGGCCGCCTTCCAGGAGCATACGGACAACGCCGTCTCGAAAACGGTGAACTTCCCCCGGGAGGCCACGCCGGCGGATGTAGAGAAGGTCTACCATCTAGCCTTCGCCCTCGGTTGCAAGGGGGTGACCGTTTACCGGGACGGGAGCATCCAGGACCAGCCCATGCAAAAGGGCCTGGAGAAACCGAAACAGGAGAGCATCACCCTCAAGGCCGAACCGGAGAGGTACCGCGTGGGTGAATGGGGTAAGATCCAACCCGTCCACCGGCCGACGCGCCTCCACGGCATCACCGACGTCCGCCGAACCCCGGAGGGCAACCTCTATTTGACCCTGAACTTCGACGAAGGCCATCCCTTCGAGCTCTTCGCCCAGATCGGCAAGGCCGGGAGCGACATCTCCGCTTTCACCGAGGCCATCGCGCGCCTTATTTCGCTTGCCTTCCGCTGCGGGGTCGATCCCGAGGCCGTGGCCGAGCAACTCGTCGGCATCGGCGGGAGCCGGTCCATCGGTTTCGGGCCACAGCGGGTCCGCTCCGTGCCGGATGCCATCGGCCGGTTCCTCTACGAATATCTCTATAACCCGGCCCGCGAAAAAGAGACGGCCGCCACCCAGGGTAAGCTGGCGCTGGAGGAAAAAACCGAAGGGGTGCCGTCCAGGGTGAGTTTCGATCTCTGTCCGGTCTGCGGCATCCAGGCCTTCGGCTACGTGGAGGGCTGCGCCAAGTGCCTGGCCTGCGGGCATGCGGAGTGCTAGCTAATAGAGGGGAAGGGGAAAAGAGGAAAGGGGAAAGTCAAAGCATTTTCGGGGATGGTTCAACTATCGCGCTCGTGCTCGTGCGCGTAATCGTAATCGTCATCCCGGTCGTCGGGGGCTCGATTACGAGCGCGACGTGCACCGCTTCGCCGAGCACGAGCACGATAAGGAACAGGAATACTCGCAATTTCACCTTAGTATTATCCCGGCAAAGCCAGGTGGACGGCTCGTCCGGATGCCTATGCATGTTTATATTGCCTAGAATGCAATACGATTATATAATAAATTAGCACCATCATCGGGGAGGAGTGCTCATGGCCTCTACGACGAGGAATTACACCTTCACCCTGCCGGTGGAGACGGTCGAAAAACTCCGCCGGCACGTGCGGGAGGCTCGACTCCCCTCGCTTAATGCCGGCGTCCGGGAGGCGATCGAGGAATACGTGGCCAAGCTGGACCGGGAGCAATTCCGCCGGGAAATGGAGGCGGCGGGGAACGACGAGGCGTTTTTGGCCGACATACGCGAGACCATGAACGCTTTCGCCCCGGCCGACCTCGAGGCCGCGAAGCGGTCGGAGGAATGAAATCATCATGGAGTATCAATGGGGGATCTTTTGGGCGAATCTCGAACCCGTCCGTAGGTCGGAACAGGCCGGCACCAGGCCGGTATTGGTGATCTCGACCGAAGAGGCAAACCAAGCGTTACCCGTGGTTTCGATCATTCCCTTAACGACAATGAAACCAGGGCGTAGGGTGTATTCCATCGAAGCCCTCTTGCCGGCCGAAAAGACCGGCCTGCCCAAAGACGCCATCGCCATGGCCCATCAGGTAAGGGCCATCGCCAAGGAGCGACTCGGCGCAAGATGCGGCCATGTGGCGGAGGAAGCCTTGCGGGAAAGCGTACGCAAGGCGATCCGATTGTATTTAAACCTATAAGCTAAGCCAAGACAACCTCCGCATGATCCGAGAGTTTCGCGGCCCGCTTGACGAAATCCCGGTCAAAAGTCACAAAACGCCTGACGCCCCTTCCACCGGCGGCCAGGTGAAGCGCATCGGCGAAATCCAGACCTGCGGCATGCCACGCCAAGGCCTTGCCGACCGCCGGCATGTCCTCAACGCTCACCCCGGGGAGGCCCAGCAGCTTGCAAAAAGCGGCGTTAATTGTTTCCCGACTCAGGTCGTAGGCATGGCGTAGCACCCATTCGGTCTTCAAAAGAACCGTCTTGGCAATGAAGACCGCTTCGTTTTGGAAGAGGCGGGCGGCGCGTTCCGCCTGGGTCGGGTCGTCGTTGGTAAGAAACCGGACCAATACGTTGGTATCCACGGCAATCATGACCCTTCGCGGGCTCCTTTAGCGATCGCCGCCTCCATCTCCGCCAAACTACGCTTCGGGCCTTTATAGCCCGTACAACCGAGAACATCCTCCACCCGGGTGGGCGGAAACGGCCGGGCCACCCGGAGAATTATGGCATCCCCGCGATCCTCCACCACGAACTCGGTCCCCGTTTTCCATCCATGTGCCGCCCGAATCTCTTTCGGGATCACGACCTGTCCTTTACTCGACAACCGGGTACGGGACACCCGTTACCCCTCCTTTGTGTAAGACGAAGGTAAGATTATTATATCCGGGCGCAGAGGGGGTGTCAATCGGCAAAGAAAAAAGGTCGCCGTCTAAAAGAACCCCATTATCCCGCAGAGGCGCCAAAGCGCAAATTCCAGATAGAATGGTTTTTGGTCTAACCCGGCGGCTCTGCGTCTCTGCGGGAAATTAAATCGTGGGTCTGCCACCCCGCTTTTAAAGGCAGACCACCAGGCCGTTCGTCCGGGCGACCTCGGCGTAGTAGCGACCCGAGTCTTTGATTATCCGCCGTCCCGTGGCGTAGTCCGTATAGACCAGGCCGAAACGGGGCTTATACCCCCGCGCCCACTCAAAATTATCCATAAGCGTCCAGACGAAGTACCCGCGCACGTCCACCCCGGCCTCGATGGCTTCGTGGACGGCGTTTATGTGGCCGCGGAGATACTCCACGCGTTCCGGGTCGTGCACCCCGCCGTCGGGACCGATGACGTCATCGAAGGCCGCGCCGTTCTCGGTGATGTAGATCGGCCGCCGGCCGTAACGCGCGGTGACATCGATCAACATATCGCGCAGAGCTTTGGGATAGATGGGCCAGCCCAAGCCGGTTCTGGGCATCGGCCGGGAGACCTCAACCGCTCGACCGCGTCCGTCGCGATCGTAGAAACCGCTGAAGTAGAAATTGATGGCCAGGAAATCGAGGGGCTGGTGGATGCGTTCGAGATCGCCGGGCCTGGTCAACGGGGCCAACCCCATCAGCTCGTATTCCTGCCACAATTCCTCCGGATACTTACCGAGAAGAACCGGCTCCAAGTGCCAGGCCACCTCCTGCAGGCGCTTGCGTTCTACCGCTTCCCGCGCCTCCTCCGTGACGGCGTAGAAGTGCTCGATGTTCGGGGCAATGCCGAACTCGGTGCCGGGCAGAGCGGCCCGGCCCGCCTCGACCGCCTTTCCGTGCGCCAGGAGAATATGATGAAGGGCCTGGTTGGCCGTGGCCCGGTCTTTCACCCCCGGAGCATGCTCACCCAGGAGGTAACCACAGGACCAAACGACATTCGGCTCGTTGATGGTGATCCAGAGGCGCACCCGGTCGCCGAGCGTCCGGTAGACCAACTCCGCGTACTCGGCAAACCAATCGGCGGTCCGGCGGTTCAACCATCCTCCGGCGTCCTGGACGGCCTGGGGAAGATCCCAATGGTAGAGGGTGACTACCGGCGCGACGCCTTTGGCCAGAAGGGCGTCAACCAGCCGGTCGTAGAAGGCGAGGCCCTTAGGGTTGGGGGTCCCCCGGCCCTCGGGCAAGACGCGCGGCCAAGAGATGGAGAACCGGTAGGCGTTCAAGTGCAGGGCGGCGATTAGTTCGCCGTCCTCCTGCCACCGGTGGTAATGGTCGCAGGCCACGTCCCCGGTCTCGCCGTTGGCGATCCGGCCCGGCGTATGGCAGAAACGGTCCCAGATGGACTCGCCTTTGCCGTCTTCGTTCCAGGCCCCCTCGATCTGATAGGCGGAGGTGGCAACGCCCCAGAGAAATCCCTGCGGAAACCGCGATGTTTTCTTCGACATGTTTATGGTCTCCTTTGCTTTTGAACTGAATCGAAATGTCCGTCTCCCGGATCGGCCTTTCCCCTCTTAACCTCTAAGGGCCCCCATGGTGACCCCCTCGGTGATATACCGGTTGAGAAACGCATAGACGACCAAAATGGGCAGGGCCACGAGCATCATGCACGCGAACTGGGTGGCGTAATCGGCCGTATAATACCCGATGAACTTGATGACCGAGAAAGGCAAGGTGCGGCACCGGTCCGAAGAAAGATAGGTATTGGCCATGATGAATTCGTTCCACGCGCTCACAAAGGTCATGACGGAAACGGTCACGATGGCGGGTTTGGTAATAGGCGCCACGATCCTGAACATGGCCCCCCAGATGGTGCAACCGTCGATGAGGGCCGACTCTTCCAGGGCGCGAGGGACCGTCTGGAGAAAACCCGTAAAGACCAAGGTACTGAAGGGCAGATTGAAAGCCACATAGGGTATGATAAGGCTCCAATACGTGTCCAGCATGCCCAGCCGGGCGAAGAGCTGGAAGTTCGGCAATAACGTGGCATGGATCGGGATCATCATCCCGAGCATCACGAAGCCGTAGACCGCCTTGCTCAGCTTCCATTGCATGCGCGAACAGGCGAAGGCCAGCATAAAAGCGGCGAGCACG
Source organism: Bacillota bacterium (assembly GCA_012516115.1). GTDB lineage: Bacteria > Bacillota > UBA4882 > JAAYXC01 > JAAYXC01 > JAAYXC01. The sequence goes on from JAAYXC010000142.1 coordinate 7,203, forward strand.
GTGAGGATGACCGTGGAACCGGTAATGATAACGCTGTTGATAAAGTAGGGCAGGATCAGCCCATCGGTCCAGGCCTTAAGATAATTGCTCCATTGCGGGGGGTTGGGCAGCTTCAAGAACTCGGTCCCGAAGAGATCGCCGCTTTTGAGCAAGGAATAATCGAGAAGCCATATCAAGGGAAAAAGTTGTCCCATGGCGAGCAAGGTCAAGACCGTATAGAGGAGATAGCGTTTCAGCCGGGGCCATGTCCCCGTCCGCCGCGGCCCGTTCCATGCTTTCAAGCCCAAACTCGCTCCATTCACCATAGGAACCCCCCTAACTTAAAACTCCCCCACATCCCTTTGGGTAAGGGCGTTAAGAAGCACGGTCCCGGCCACGCAGACGACGACGAAGATAACCGAGAGCGCGCAGCCGTAACCGTATTGGCCGTAGACGAAGGCCTTCAAGTAGAGGTAATTGGCCAGGAACTGAGTGGTGTCCCCCGGTCCTCCGTTGGTCGAGAGGTAGACGGTCTCCATCTGTTTGAGGCAGGAGATAAGGGCGATGATGACCGTGGAGCGGATGACCGGGGTCATCAGCGGCAGGATTACCTTGGTATAGAGCTTGAGGCCGCTGGCCCCATCAATGCGCGCTGCTTCCTGTAGTTCTTTGGGAATATTGACCAACCCCGCGTAATAAAAAAGGATGGCCCAGCCAAACCCCTGCCAGATTACGATGAGGATCACCGACCACAGGGCGGTCCGCGGATTACTCAACCAATCGATCTTGAACGCCCCAAGCCCGATGAGGGATAAAAATCTGTTCAACAAGCCATATGTCGGGTTAAAGACATGTACCCAAAGTCTGGTGGTGACTACCACGGAAATAACCGCTGGGATAAAGTAAATGGTACGAAAAACTCGTTCACTTTTCTCGCTGTTTTTCTTGCTATGTAAAAGCATGATACAAACCAGCAAAGCCAATGGATTCTGAAAAAAAATAGTAACAATCGCAAGCCACAAAGCGTTGAGTAAAGAACGCCAGAAGGTAGCATCCTTGAAAAGGATCTCCCGGAAATTCGCCGGTCCTATATATTCCATAGCCCCCATGCCCGACCAGTCGGTCATCCCGTAGTAAACGCTCAGGAAGACCGGGGCGACCATGGCGAATAAGACAAAGGCCACGGCGGGGAGGACCATCAGGGCGATGGCTTTGCCATCGGAGAAGGGCTTGTACATTTCGCCACACCCGCGCTTTCGTTCCATTCTTGCCGGCGGTGCCGAAGTCTCGTCGTCCTCACGAGACCTGGACCAGATAGGGGGATCCATGCCGGCGGCGGCCTAAAGACCGCCGCCACAGCTTGGGAAGGGCCTACGGCCCTGGGAACGGACTCCGGCTAGCCCGAAGGGCTTCCCATGGTGTAGCGGCGCTTCAGAGCGCCGTAGAGGTTCGGCGAGGCTATCGGTCTTGTCCTCAGGGTGGCCCGGGGCGGGGAATCCCCCGCCCGGGCCTCAAGGGCAATCCCTACTTCTTCGCGGCCGCCTTCTCGGCGATCTCGTCGAGCGCTTTCACATACTGCTCCGGAGTCTTGATGCCGGCCGCCAGTTCCTGGGTGTACTTTTGATGGAGTTCCTTGAACTCGGGCGTGGAGCGGTCGAGAGACGGCGTGCCGCTGGTCTGTTTGGCGGCGGCGACGATGGCCAAGAGATCTTTGGAGAGCTGGTTGTCGTCGGGGTTGGGCTCGATTCTCTGGGCCGGGATGTTCGCTTTATACTTCCAGATAAGCTTCGGGTAGAGGCTGAAGTAGAGTTTCAAGTAGTCAAGGCATAAACTCTTGTACTTCGTCTTGGCGCTGACGACGTAGTTGCCGCCGAACCAAGCCACGAGATCGTCATGCGTACCCTTGCCGTCCGAGAGGACCGGGAACTTGAAGACGGAGACGTTCTCCCGAAAATGCTCGGAGAAAGCGGTATCGGTGCCGAGCCCCATCTCCCAGGAACCCATTAAGTACATGGCCGCCTTCTCCTGGCCGAAGAGGTTCCTGGCCGCGCCGTAGTCGGAAGTCAAGAGATCGTCCTGGAAAAGTTTGGCGTCTACCATCTCTTTAAACTTCTTCGCCGCGGCGAGGAAGACCGGTTCGGTGAACTTCATCTTGCGGTCCAAGGCCTTCTGGATGACGCTGAAGTCGCCGTTGATGCGTCCGACGAGGTTGTCGAAGGTGATGCAGAGGGGCCAAGCGTCTTTACCGTCGGTGGACATGGGGATGATGCCGTTGGCGCGGAAGACTTTGACCGCGGCCAAAAGTTCGTCCACCGTATTCGGCACTTTGACGTTATATTTCTCGAAGAGCGCTTTGTTATAATAGATGACCCAGAAGTCGGTGGTAACCGGCAGACCGTACAATTTGCCGTTATAGATATTCGCTTCGAGCGAACCTGGGATCCAGCCCATACCGGCGAAGTCCTTCATGTTCAAGGCCATGACTTTATTGGCCCGGACCATCTCCCCGAGCAGGTTGGGAAAACACCAATATTTGAAGACGTCGGGCAGGTTGTTGGAGGCCGCGTAGATCTTCATCTTCTGTTGGTACGGCTGATCCGGGTAGCTCTCGGTGACGATCTTCACGTTCGGGTGCTGTTTCATGAAGGTGGCGTTGATCTCTTCGATGACCCGGCCCCAGGGCGAGTTACGGTCAGGGATGTTATCGGTGATGCGGAGCGTGATCGTGGAAGCTG
>JAAYXC010000143.1 GCA_012516115.1 Bacillota bacterium
CCTTCCCCCTCTCCCGCAACAGCAGGAAATAATGAAGAAGCCCCTGATAGATGGCCTCGGCGATCTTCTCCCGGTAGGCCGGCGTGGCGAGAAGGGCCTCTTCCTCCGGATTGGAGAGGAAACCGACTTCCACCACCACCGCGGGCATCCGGGTCTCGAGAAGGACCCGGTATTCGGCGGGCTTGGTCAGCCGGTAATTGGGGCCCAGGTGGGCGGCCAAGGCCGCCTGGAGGCTGCCCGCCAGGTCGCGGGCGCGGGAACGGCCCGGGTAGTAAAAGACCTGCGCCCCCGTCCAACGCGGGTCGGCGATGCTGTTGGCGTGGATGGAGAGAAACACATCCGCGCCCATTCGGTTGGCGAGGCCCACCCGGTAGGCCAGGTCGCGGCGCTTACGCGTCAAAAGCGACGTTCCTTCCTCGCCGAAATCCCGGTCCGTCTCCCTGGTCATCACCACATAGGCGCCGGCCCGGCCCAAGAGACGCCGCAGACGGAAGGCGATATCCAACACCAGGTCCTTTTCTTTAATCCCCGTCCGACCCACGGCTCCGGGATCCGGCCCGCCGTGGCCGGGGTCGATCACTATCCGGCGGCCACCGATGGCCTCGGAGAAACGGGCGGTAGTCTCCAGCGCCGCTCCCCGGGCCACGGTCACGAGAAAAGCCGCGGTGAAAAGGAGGCCGCCCAGGGCGAAAACGCTCTCCCGCCGGAGAAGAACAAGGCAGATGATGGCCTCTCCCCCCTTCCGCCTAAGCTTAACGGTATGCCCGTGACAGGAAGGATAGAAGGGGGGAATGGAAATCGATCGCCCTTAGCCTTCGACGGCCTCCTCTTTTTCTTTTTCCACCTCGTGCCCCGGCTCCACCACCCGGGCTTTGGCATAGGTCCGAAAAGTCCGCACGATCTCCGCCTTAATCCTCTGGCCGGTGAAACGACCGCCCCCTTCCACATCGATGACATAACCCTCGATGCGGGCGATGCCGTTCTCGGGATTGGCCGCGTGACGTTCCAGGATCTCGAGCGCGCGGATCTCGCCTTCCTTCACCGGTAAGGCCAGCGCCGCCAGTTCCCCGCGGGTACCCCGGCCCAGGACCCGCACTTCCTTCGGGGGGATGTCTTCCTGTCCCCTGATGAAGATGCTCCGGCCGAACTCCTCCTCCAGCCTGCTCAGATTGGCCCCCCCTTGGCCGATGAGCAGGGCGGCCACCGAGGGGTGAAGGCCGAGCAGAAGGGCCTCGACTTCCTCCCGCCGGCAGATCTGCTGGATCTTCCTTATGGCCGCCATGGCCAGGGTGGTAAGGGAGATCACCTTGCCCGTGCCCTCGCAATGGGGACAATCATCCATCAGGAGTTCGGTCAGGCTCTGGTGGACCTTCTTCCGGGTGATCTCCACCAGCCCCAGGGAGGTAAAACCGAGGACCTTGGTCTTCCTCTTGTCCGGCCGCAACGCCGCCTCCAGGGCCGCCAGGACCCGGTTTCGCTCCTCCTCCGTCTCCATATCGATGAAATCCACGATGATGATCCCACCCAGATTCCGCAAGCGGATCTGGCGACCGATCTCCGCCGCCGCCTCCAGGTTTGTCCGGAGCACCGTATCCTCCAGGGAAGTGCTGCCGGTAAACTTACCGGTATTCACGTCGATGACCGTAAGGGCCTCGGTCTCGTCGAAGACCAGATAGGCCCCACAGGCCAGCCAGACGCGGGACCGCAAGGCCTCCTGGATCTCGGTCTCGATACCGTAAGCCTCAAAGAGCGGCCGTTCGCCCCGGTAGAGCTCCACCCGCCCCTTGAGGTGCGGGGCCAGGGTGTTCAACATATCCAGCACCCGTTCGTACGCGGCCGGAAGATCGATGACCAGCCGGCTCACCTCCCGGGTAAAATGATCCCGGATGACCCGGTAAAGGAGGTCGTAGTCTCGGTAGAGGACCGAAGGGACGGGGGCGGATTTCACCTTCCGCTGGATCTTCCGCCAGAGTTTCAGCAGGAAATCACGGTCGGCCGCGAGTTCTGCCTCTTCCGCCCCTTCGGCCGCCGGGCGGACGATGAGCCCCATCCTGGCCGGCTTGAGTTTGGCCGCCAGGTGGCGCAGCCGCTGGCGTTCGGCTTCGTCCTCGATCCGCCGGGAGACGCCCGTGTAGTCCACCGTGGGCATGAGGACCAGGTAGCGCCCGGGAAGGGTGAGGGCCGTGGTCACGCGGGCCCCTTTGGTTCCGATGGGCTCTTTGATCATCTGGACCACGATCTCCTGGCCTTCCTTGAGCATGTCGCGGATGGAGGGACGCGGGATCTCGAACTCTTCCTCGCCCGGTTCCGGCGATCCGATGCGGCGGATGTCGTCGACGTAAAGGAAGGCGTTCCGCTCCAGGCCCAGATCGACGAAGGCGGCGTCCATCCCCGGCAGCACGTTGCCCACCCCGCCCTTGTAGATGTTTCCCACGTGCCGCTCCATGCCTTCCCGCTCGCAGGCGAGCTCCACCACCCGGCCGTCCTCCAGGACCGCCACCCGGATCTCGCCGGGGGAGACGTTCATGACGATCTCTTTATCCACACCAGTCATCTCCCGGTACTCTTACGCCGGTCGGCATCCACTCCGGCTTCCTTTAGTTAAGTTTATTCTACCGCTGAATCTATCTTTTTCCAATCGATTTTTCGCCCGGCGATGGGTTCGTAAAGGGAATCGCCCTCCCGGTGGTAGAGGCCGGTTCGGAGGAGGCGGACCACCGTCACCCCTTCCACGCAACGCACCAGATCCTCGGGTCGCAGGTTCCCTTTGCTCCCCACCACCCCCAGGAC
>JAAYXC010000144.1 GCA_012516115.1 Bacillota bacterium
CCCCGGTACTTACCCCCCGAAGCATAACCGTTTCCGGCGGCGATGCCGGCCACGTGGGTCCCGTGGCCGTGATCGTCGTAAGGGTCGGGCCGGTGGGTCACTGCGTCGTACCAGCCCAAAAGTCGCCCGGCCGGTCGGGTAAAATCCGGGTGGGGATGGATTCCCGAGTCCACGATGGCGATGGTCACCCCGCGACCGGTATGGCCGGCCAGGAAGGCCGTCTCGCCCTGCACGCTCGGGATCCCTATGTCCAGACAGGGGCGGGCCTCGCGGTCGAGATGCACTCCTGTAATCTTCGGATGGGCCGCGAGCGCGGGGATGGCCTTACCGGGAACGAAGGCGGCGAAACCGCCTACCATGGGCAGCTCCCGGTGGATCTTGCCCCCAAGGCCCGCGAGGTGCGCGCGGACCTCTTCGTCGTCGTGGCCGACGTTGTTTCGCAAAAACACGATCACCGGCAGCGGTTCATCCTCAGCGGCCGTGGAAAGGCGAAGGGAGAGTTTTTGGGAAAGTTTCCCCGGCTTTTCTTTGGCACGGTTCCTTCCGAACAACTTCACCACTCCCCGGTTGGCGCTCACTCGATGGCTTCTTTTCCCGCATCTTATGGCCAAGACGGGCTGGTGGTGTCGGGCCGGGGGGCCACTGCGGCGTCTAGGCCCGGCCCGGAGGGCATAAGATCACCCGAACGGAAAGAGGAGCCGCAGGGGAATGGATATACGGAGGATCCTCCTCTTGGGAGGAGTGGGGTTTCTTACCGCCTTCGGCGCGCACATGATCGCCGCGGGCCTGCCGGATTTCGGCCGGACCCACGGCCTCGGTTACGCGGGAATGGGGTTTCTGCTTGCCGCCTACAACCTTGCGGAGATGGGGATCAAACCTCTGGCCGGCCGTTTATCGGATGTCTTGGGACCGCGGCCGGTCATGCTCTGGGGGACGACTGTCTTTACTTTTACCAGTCTTCTTTTTTTCGTTTTGCCGGCCCGTTTTCTGCTCGGTATCCGTCTTTCCCAGGGTCTGGGGGCCGGAGCGCTCTCGGTCTCTTCCCTGGCCATTTTGGTAGTCTCTTCCCCCCGGCACCTCGGGGCGGCCCTCGGCCTCTACCAGGCCCTCAAAGGTACGGGTTATGTAATCGCCCCGCTTATCGGCGGTTTTTTTACGCGGCATGGAGGGTTCCCGGCCGTTTTTCTTTTAGCCGGCGCCGCGGGGATGGTCCTTTTCGTCTGCCAGCTCATTTTTGCTTCTTGTCTCGACGCTCCTTCTTTTGCCGGCGGAGGAAAACCGGCGACACGGGGCCGGGGGGAACGCCTCTGGCCTTGGTATTTGGCGAACTTCACCGATACGGCCCTCCTCGGCATCCTCCTCGGCTTCCTCCCCGTCCGCGCGGATGAACTCGGATATTTGCCGCCCGCGATCGGCCTTCTATTAGGGGCGACAAGTCTCGGCTTCCTCCTCGTCCAACCGCTGGCCGGGGCTTTGGCCGACCGATTCGGCCGCCGGGCGGCCGTCCTCTGGGGTCTGGTGCTGGGTAGTCTTGGTACGGGGGCACTCGGATTTCTCCGCGGGGCAGGTCTTGCGGCCATGGGGATGATCGGCGGGCTCGGGCTCGGCGTGGCCTGGACG
>JAAYXC010000024.1 GCA_012516115.1 Bacillota bacterium
ATCAAGGCGCTCTGCCGAACACACCGTTCTTGAAAGGTAAAAATAAGGAATACCAAGAAACGATTCATTCTACCCCAACCAGTTTGGGTTATGGCGCAAATACGGAAAGCAGCGGCTAAACGCATTATTACTCGGACTGGCGTTTGTACAGTCCTCTCTTACAAAAAGGACGTAAAAACCTATGTTCCACAAAGGTCCAGACCACTGGACCTTGAAAACCGTTTGTAACTATGCCGCGGGCTTCAGCGCGTAGAATCGCGGCGGAGGCTCGATCTTGAGCTGCTTCAGAAGACGGAACACTACCGTGGGTAGGTGCGGTGTTGAGTTTTTTTTGATATTGCCTTTGCACATATGGTTTTAGTTTTCAGGGCGGGCTGACATCTCGCTCGCTGCAGCCGACTGCTCCTGCGGCGGTTTTTGCCGCCTCGGTCGTAGCGCACTCCGCCCCGGTGTTGTGGTCGGTCCGGGAACGTTCGCTCTGACGAGAGTGAGGGGGGGGGCTTTCACCAGCGAGGTTAGGGGGACCTCAAGCGGGGCCGCCACCGGTCCTCACCCATCGCCCCGCGTGGACTTCGGGATGTATTTATCTTTAAGATTCTCCGCGGGAGTACCTTGGAACGCTCACTCCCCATCAGGGACATAGACGGCTTTCACCTCCTCGATCATCGGCCCCCAACGCGCCGCATCCTCCGGGAAGTATTGGGCGGCGGCTTCGGACGCATCCGGTTTCGGCCCGACTTCGATCTTTCCCGTCCAGACCACCCGGTTCTCCCAGTAGAGATTCCCCTCGATATGATAGAGGTAGACGCCGTCCGGGACCGGCTTCCCCTTTTCGTCCGTGCAGTCCCATACCAGTTCGAGATTCCCCGAGGGCGGGGTGGCGCCGGCCACGGCGTCGATCCGCTCCGGTGATGCCTCCGCCCAGTTCGCCCGCGCGCGCCAGACGGGGCAACACTGGGGCCGCCGCACGTAGCCGCCGCGGGCCATGAACCTGGTGGCGTACAAAGTCTTGACGTACTTCCCTTTAGTGTCTTCAATCCAGACCGCGTACTGGTTGCTGGCGATCCGCGGGAGACGGTGGAAGGTATAAGAGATCTTTACCCGGCGCTGGTCTTGGCCGGCAAGTCTTGTTTTCCGGGAGGCCACCAATACAAACATGCTCAAGACGAAGACCACCGCGAAAGAGAGGCAAACAGCCGGATGAATCCGTTTCATCCTTAGACCACCCCGCAACCCGGATTCCGGCGAGGATCTGATTCTTGACGGGATTGCCAGACCCCGGCACCCCCCAGAGGGCGAAGCGCGGGAACCGGCTGGAGTTTAATCATAATAGATCTTTCACCGTTCATCCCGGCAACCCTTCCGTAAAGGGAGAAGGAGAAATACACAAAACTCGAGTGGTGGTTGATCCAAACATATGTTCGTGGTACGATCTTCTTGTCAAACCAAGACAAGAAGGTGAACCACATGGAACTCAAGCTGGTCCGATTCAAAGAAGGCCTTCTCTGCCCGTATTGCCAAGGAAGGGAGATCGTGCTTTGGGGCAAGCGGAAGAACATCCAAAGATACCGCTGTAAGAGCTGCCGGAAGCTCTTTAACGACCTGACCGGGACGCCGATGGCCAGGACGAAGCTCTTGGCGAAGTGGCCCAAGATGGCAGTAGCCTTGCAGCAAAGCATGACCTTGCACCAGACCGCGGAGTACGTAGGCATCTCGGTGGATACCGCTTTCCGCTGGCGCCATCGCCTGCTGGATGGGCTTCGGGAGGCAAGAAAAAGAATCGAGCTTACCGGAGTGGTGGAGATGGACGAGACTTGCTTTCGCTACTCCGAGAAAGGTTCGCGCCGGTTTCTCCGCCAACCCCGCCAACGGGGCGGCGGGAACCCTCTTCGCGGCCGGAGCAAAGCTCAAGTCTACGCGGTGGTTGCCAAATCGCGTCACGGCGGGACGCGCTCCTTCCTCTTGCGACGGATCTCCGGCAAGTCTTTGCTCACCGAAGCAGGGATGGCGGGTCGATTCCGGCAGCGTGCTCTGCTCGGATTCCTGGCGTTCTTACCGGAGTTTTGCCCGGCAGAGAGGCCTGAAACACATCAGGTTGAACATGAGCAGAGGGCAGAGAGTCGTCCAAGGGGTGAACTCGTATCATAGCCGTCTGAAGACCTGGATTCGGCGGTTCAACGGCGTGGCCACCAAATACCTACTCAACTACTTGGTCTGGCACGAATACCTGGATGAGTCTCGCAGGCTGCATTACACCTTGAATGCGCAAGAGCTCTTCAGCACTGCCCTTAGTACCATGCTACTCTTACGCGCGGCTTAAATGGATGTCTTGGATCACCCTTTACTCGGAAAATCG
>JAAYXC010000145.1 GCA_012516115.1 Bacillota bacterium
ATAATATCTTTTTATAATTTTTTTTCACTTTTAACCTCCTGTGGAATTTCGTGGCGGTTACGCGGTCTCGCTTTTTACGACATGGTCATCCAATCTCAATTCTTGTCGCCTGGGCCCGGCCTTGATGGGACCCCGACGTTACAGGCCAACGCCGCTCAAGTAGGGCCGCCGTTCCGGCTTGGTCTCTCTGGCCCATTTTCCAGGCACATACCATCTTTGGTTGACTATATTCTATCATACCTGGTCTCCGAATTTTAACCGTGAAGGGAAATCTTCCGGCCTTTAGGGTTCACGGACCCGGTTGACACCGCGGACAGAGGAAAGACTTCGTCGCCCCGGTCTCGATCACCGTGATGGCCGTCCCGCAGCGCGGGCAGGGTTTTCCCGCCTTGCAGCCGATGAGCATGAAGGGTTCCCAGTCGTTCATATTCCCGCCGGTGCGGTAGAAATCCCTCTCCACCCCACCCAGGGCGATCCCCCGTTCCAGGATATGGAGCATGGAAAGATACAGGCGTTCGATCTCGTCCGGCGTCAGCGTCCCCAACTTACGCAGGGGATGCAGACCCGCGTGCCAGAGGATGTCGTGGGCGTAGGCGTTACCGATGCCGGAGATCTTTTTCTGATCCAGCAGAAACGACTTCACCGTGGCGCGGGGCGCGCCGGCGACCAGGGCCGCGAACTCCTCCGGGCCGATTTCAAAAGGCGACGGGCCGATCCCGGCCGTCTCCTTGTGCCCGGCCAGTTCCTCCGGTTTAAGGAATCTGATGTAACCGAACCACCAGAAACGGCAGGTGAAACCCGCGCCGTCGTCAAGCTCCAGGCGGAACTGGTATTTGGCCGGCAACTCCTCGCCCGGCCGGTAATACCAGAGATCCGCCCCCATGCCTAGATTGAGCAGGAGGTGGGACGCCGGCGCCAGGTTGAGGAAGAGCCACTTGCCCCGGCGCGTCACCGAGACGATGGACCGGCCGGGGAGGACCTGCCGCAGGACCTCCGGCGGTACATTGAGGCATTCCGGCCGGTTGGCCTCGACCACGACGATGGTCCGGCCGGCCAGCGCTTCGTGCATCTGGCGCGCGAGGATGACGAGTTCCGGTAGTTCGGCCACGTCCGGATTCCTCCATATATATCAAACAGGTCCTGATCCAGATATAACATAAAAACCGGCTTCATTAAAGCCTGGATTCCATGGGCGAACGCCGGGGGCCGGAGCCGGCGGATGGTTAATGGATGGATTCCGGGTTATTAAAAAGTAAAGTAACGAAGAAGGAAGGAAATGATGGGCGGAGAGATGGCGGAAGATGCGCTGGTCCGCCTCGAAGGAACCTTGGCGGCCCGGGAGGAAGTGATCTGGGCCTATCTATTCGGCTCGCGCGCCCGCGGCCGGCCCCGGCAGCGACTGGGATGGGGCGGTCCGGTTCAAATTTAGCACAGGCGGGGTCAAATCCTGACGGAGGGATGGAGGCCTTTTTCCCCGATCACCGGGACGCTTCCGATCCCGGCGGCCAGGATCGCCCGCCGGAGCGGGGGGAGATACATAGCCGGAGACTTCAAATTCTTGAAGAGGATGTTCCGGCGCAGGCCGAAGGTGGCGGCGCGGTACCGGGCGAGGAATCCCTCCGGGCCCCCGGCCAGACTTGCGGCGAGGGCCAGGGCCGAACGGAAAGCGTAACTCAGCCCCTCGGCCGAACTGGGGCTGATCCATCCCGCCGCCTCGCCCACCAGA
>JAAYXC010000146.1 GCA_012516115.1 Bacillota bacterium
CGCAGGCAGAGCCAGCGGGACGTGCTCCGTTTCTCCCCCCATGAACATTTCACCCCGGGCCTCAATTATTACCACCATCTCAGCCAGGCCGATCTCAACGTGGACCGCCTGGAGATCCTGGATACCGAGGGAGCCCTCTTGGCGGACGGGGCAAAGTACTACGAGTAAGAAATAAACGTACTGCCCGGGGCACGAGAGGTTATCGGGGAGGGCAACTCCTTCCTTGCCTGGCGAGAAGGAAGGCTCTATTTAATCTCGGCCGTTCCCCTCGACTATCTGGGAGAACGGGTCGGTTATGTGGGCGTGGGCAAACGTCTGGACCGCGATTTCCTCTTCTATCTCGCTTCCATGCTTAACAGCGAGATCGTTTTCCTTATCGACGGCCAGTATATGGTGGGGACCCTCCCTTCCTTTCCACCCGCTTACGCACGTCAGGCCTTTTCCCTATCCCCCGGACGATCCCTCTTCATCTCCGCCCTCCCCGCCAAAAATTCTTCGTATGATTTTGTCTTCAGCGCCTTCGAGACCGGTGGGCTCTTCACCGCCGCCGTCGGGATCGGGCTTAACCGAAAAAACATGGAAGCCACCCTTGCCCGCTCCCGCGTCTTCATCTTCGTCGTTTTCCTCTTCGGCCTGGTCCTCGCCTGGGCCGGTTCCTATCTTTTGGCGCGGAACATCAAGCGCTCGATCTACGGCATGGAACCGGTCGAGATCGCAAGCGTGCTTAACGAACGCAATGCCATCCTCCAGTCGACCTTCGAAGGGATCATCGCGGTGAACAAAACGGGCTACATCACGCTGGTCAACCAGGAGGCACAGAAGTTGCTACCGAAGGGGTTCGAAGCCCTGAGTCGTAAGATCGCGGATCTCCTCCCCGATCCCAGCATAGGCCAGGTCCTTTCGACCGGCGAGGCCGTCTACACCCGGCAGCATCTCCTCGGGGAGACACTCGTCTTCTACAATGCGGTTCCGATCAAGGTTCACCATGAGGTCACCGGCGCCGTCATCACCCTGCGGGACCTGACCGAATTCCAGAAGGTCGCGGCGGAGCTCGTGGAACTGAAAAGCTACACCCAGGCCCTCCGCGCCCAGTCGCACGAGTTCATCAACAAGCTCCACACCATCTCCGGCCTCATCCAGATGGGCCGCCACGATCAGGCCCTGGAACAGCTCCACGAGACGGCCCAGATCCACCAGGATCTCATCACCTTCCTCCTCCGCACCATCCGTTCGGCCAACGTCTCCGGCATCCTGCTCGGCAAGTTCAACCGGGCGAACGAACTCAACATCCGTTTCAACCTGAGCCGGGCCAGTAGGCTCGAACGGATCTCTGCCATCCCCGAGACGGACCTCGTTTGCATCATAGGGAATCTCATCGAGAACGCGCTGGAGGCTTTGAAAGAATACGACCGGGAAGACAAGCAAGTCTGGGTAAAGATCAAAGAGCGAAAGAACTTCCTTTCGATCCTCGTTGTGGACAACGGCCCCGGCATCCCGAAGCCCATCCGGCACCTGATATTCGAACGGGGTTTCACCACCAAGGCCGGGACGAACAAAGGCCTGGGCCTGGCCTTGATCAAACAGTGCACGACCAATCTCCGCGGGAGCATAAGGTTCCGCAGCGACCGCCTGACCGCCTTCCTGGTGAGAATCCCGTTCCCGAAGGGAGAAGAGAGTCATGCCGCGCATCAAGGTCCTGATCGTCGAGGATAACCCCCTGGCCGCCGAGATCAACCTGGAATTCCTCAAAGAGGACCCGGACTTCGTCTGTATAGGCACCGCCTTTACCGGCGAGGAGGCCCTCAGGTTCATCCAGGAGAGTCCCCCCGACCTCGTGTTGCTCGATAACTTTCTTCCCGATTACAACGGTACGGCCCTGATCGAAAAGGTCAGGAAATTCAACAAAACCGTGGATTTTATCATGATCACCGCGGCCAAGGAGGTCCCCGTGGTCCAGGAGAGCTTCCGCCTGGGGATCAGGGATTACCTGGTCAAACCCTATCTAAAATCCCGGTTCTTGCAGGCCCTCACGGATTATAAACGTTTCTTCCATGCCCTGGGGCAAGAAGAGATCTGCACGCAACATGACGTGGACTCCCTGGCGCGGCCGGGAACCAGGTCCGAGACGGACTCCCTCCCGAAGGGGATCAACCCGCTGACGCAGGAGAAGATCCTCGCTTTCCTGTCCGCTACCGATGACGCGGTCACCGCCGAAGAGGTGGCCAAGGGGGTGGGTATCTCCTCCGTGGCCGCCAGGCGATATCTGAATTACTTGGTGGAAGAGGGCATCGTCAGGGCGGATCTGGAATACGGCCAGCCGGGGCGGCCACGATTCCTTTACCGCCTCTACCTCTACGACGTGCCCGAAACGCGATAAGACATGCGGAGAGAGCCCCCTTGCAGGGATCCCCTCCGCATGCTGAGAGAGGAGGTGATTTGTCTTTATTTTACGGCTTTGATCTTATTGAGCCAGACCTTGTAACTCGAGTACTCCGGCATCTCGAAGAGCGGGGCCACCGCCGCCTGGAACTCCTCCACGTTCGCCTCCCTGATGACGCAGCCCTTGGCCCTGGCCTGGGCCAGGTACTTCTCCTCGGCCTCGTTCCACGCCTTGATCTGGAACTCCGTGGCCTCCTTGGCCGCCTCCTTGATGGCCACTTTATGCTCCTCGGGCAGGCCGTCCCAGAATTTCTTGCTCACCATGAGGAGCTCGGGGAGTCGGAGATGACCGTCTTTTATAAGATACTTGGCCACTTCGTAATGGCCGGCCGAGATCCAGCTGGGGATGTTGTTCTCCGCGCCGTCGATCACCCCGGTCTGGAGCGCGCTGTAGACTTCGCCGTAGGCGATGGGGACGGGCGTGGCGCCGAGCAGCTTGACCACGTTGACCATGATCGGGTTGGGCTGGACCCTGATCTTGAGACCTTTAAGATCGGCCAAACCCTTGAGGGGTTTGTTGGCGTAGAAATTCCGGGCGCCGGCGTCGAAATAGGCGATGCCGACTAAACCTACCACCGTCAAGGAATCGAGGAAATGTTGCCCGATGGAACCGTTCAAGACTTTCCACATATGTTCCTGGGAACGGAAGATATACGGCATGGAGAACACACCGATGGGTGGATACACCGAGACCACGGGCGAAGTGGAAACGCGCACGAACTCGATGACCCCGAGCTTCGCCTGTTCGACCACGTCGTTCTCCGACCCGAGTTGCCCGCCGAAAAACACCTGGATCTTCAGGGCGCCATCGGTCTTCTCCTCCACCAGCCTGGCGAACTCCTCGTCCGCCAACTCGGTGGGATAACCCTTGGGATGGACCTCGGCCAGTTTAAGGACCTTCGGCGCGGCGGCCAACCGGAAATTGGCCAGGGCCAGGACCAAGACCGCGCTTAAGACTACCAATAAGATGAGTCTCCTTTTCATGCGCAAACCTCCTTTTATCTTTTTTAACGGCACGTTTTGGGTTTTCTTTACCCTTCTCCGCCTTATACCTCACCTCCCGTTCATTTCATGATCAGGTTGGGGAGATACATGGCAATTCCCGGGAAAAAAGTGATCAAGAAGAGAATGATGAGCATGGGGATATAACAAAGCATAAGCGGCCCCATGACTTCCTCGATCTTGGCCTTGCCCACCGCGCAACCCACGAAGAGCGCGTTCCCCACCGGCGGGGTGCAAAGCCCAATCCCCAGGTTAAAGAGAAGAATCACCCCGAAATGGATCGGATCCACCCCTAAGGTTTTGACGATGGGAAGAAGGATCGGCGTAACGATGACGATGGCCGGCGCCATGTCCATGATCATCCCGAGGAAGAGCAAGAAGAGGTTGATGAGCACCAGCAAGACATACTTGTTCTGGGAGATGGAGAGCATCCAGGCGGCCACCGCGCTCGGCACGCGGAGATAGGTGAGCATCCAGCCGAAGGCGCTGGAGGTGCCGATCAAGAGGAAGACCATGGCCACGGTGACAACCGCTTCTTTCAAGGTCTTGAAGAAAGCCCGCAAGGGGAGGTCGCGGTAGACGATGAAGGTCAAGAGAAAGGCATAGACCACGGCGATGGCCGAGGACTCGGCGGCGGTAAAGATGCCGCTTACAATCCCCCCCATGATGAGCACGGCCACGCCCAAGGAGAGAAGTCCGTTCAAGAAGATCCTGACTCCGCGCTTGAAGCCGATGGGCTCCTCGCGGGGATAGTTATATTTCACCGCCAAGATATAGCACATGGCCATTAGCGAGAGGCCGAGAAGAATCCCCGGCAGGGCCCCGGCCAAAAGCAGCCGGCCCACCGAGACGCCCCCGGCCGCCAAGGAATAGATGATGGCGTTATGGCTGGGCGGGATCAAGACGGCCTGGACCGCGGTGGTCACCGTGAGGGCAATGGCGAAACCTTTCCCGTACCCCTTCTTCTGCATGGCCGGGATCATGATCGAGCCGAGGCTTGAGACGTCGGCCACGGCCGAACCGGAGATGCCGCCGAAGAACATGCTGTCCACGCAGTTGATCATGGCCAGGCCACCCCTGATCCGGCCGACAAAGAGACTGGCCAGGTCGACCAGGCGTTCGGCCAGCCGGCCGTCGCTCATGATCTGGCCGGCCAGGATGAAGAAGGGGATGGCAATGAGGTTGATGGACTCCATGCCGGCCACCATCCGTTGGGCCACGATCAGGAGAGGGAGCTTGAGATAGATTGCCGTAAGCAAGGCGGAAAGCCCGAGAGCAAAGGAGATCGGCGTCCGGATGAGGATCAGAACCACGAACGTCCCCAAGAGCAAGGCGATGGCCGGGAGATCATAAGTCATCGTCCCTCACCCCCTTCACCCATGAGCACTTTGATGAGTGATTCGCATGAATAGATGAACATCAGGAAGGAGGCGACCGGTACGGCTAAATAGACGAAGATCCCTCTGGGGACTAGGGTAACGGTCATCCGGTCGTGCCAGCACCCTCGGGCCAGGGCGATGCCCTCAAAAAAGAGGAAGGTAGAGAAGACCATGATGGCCAAGTTCACGAGGACAGCAAGGAATCGCTGCACCCGCGGGGGGAAAAGGGCCACCACGAACTCCACGCCGATGTGGGTGCCGCGCCTGATGCCGATGGCCGCGCCGGTCAGGCCGAACCAAACCAGCATCATAATGGCCACTTCTTCCGTCCAGGGAGAATTAATCGCCGGGTGATACCGGCTGATGACCTGCCAAGTGATGACGAGGGTCATGGCGGCGAGGAGAAAAGCGCCCACGCCTTCCGTGAGGCGCATCAGGACATCGAGCAGGAAACACAAAGCCTGCCCCAACTTGCCGGCAAGGCCCGGCGAAGGGAGGCTTTGCCGAGCGGTCTTGCGAGTTAACTCCATTTTTTTCCTCCTTTTACCAAATTTTTTCTTACATCTCTCTAAAAAATAATTTTCATAAGTGACCCAGTCCCTCCTATATTCGTAAATAAAAAAACACCCGCCCGGGGAGGAAAAGCGCCTCCCGAAGGGCGGGGTATTACGGAAAGAAAAATCTTCGGTTTTATCCCAATTCCAACCGGGCGATCCGTTCCATGGCCTCCTCGGTTTCTTCCCGTCTCCCGAAGGCGGTAAGCCTTAGATACCCCTCGCCGCTGGGACCGAAGCCCACCCCGGGGGTCGAGACCACGTGTGCCCCCCGGAGAAGGAGTTCGAAGAAGTCCCAGGAACCCATCCCCGCCGGGGTCTTGACCCAAATATAGGGGGCGTTCACTCCGCCGTAGACGCGCAGCCCCAGACGGGAGAGCCCTTCGCGGATGATGGCCGCATTGGCCATGTAATAATCGATGGTCTCCTTGACCTGGCGCCTCCCTTCGGGGGTATAGACCGCGGCCGCGGCCACCTGGACCGGGTAGGAGACCCCGTTGAACTTGGTCGTCTGCCGCCGGAGCCAGAGATCGTTCAGAGAATGGGCCCGGCCGGCGGCATCAAAGGCCACGACCTCCTTCGGCACCACGGTATAGGCACACCGGGTGCCGGTAAAACCCGCGGTCTTGGAGAAACTCCGAAACTCGACGGCCACCTCTCGTGCCCCTTCGATCTCGTAGATGCTGTGCGGAATCCCTTCCTCGCGGATGTAGGCCTCGTAGGCCGCGTCGAAGAGGATCACGGCGCGGTGTGCCCGGGCATAATCCACCCACCGTTTCAGCTGTTCCTTGGTCAGGGTGGTGCCGGTAGGGTTATTGGGCAGGCAGAGGTAGATGAGGTCGACCGGCTGCGGTGGTAGCGGCGGAACAAAGCCGTTCTCCTCGGTACAGGGGAGGTAAACCAATCCTTCATAACAACCGTCCTCCCGCGGGCGGCCGCCACGGCCGGCCATGACGTTGGTGTCGACGTAGACCGGGTAGACCGGGTCGGTGATGGCCACCACGTTCTCCCGGCCGAAGAGTTCTTGAAAATTCCCCGTGTCGCACTTGGCCCCGTCGCTAATGAAGACCTCGTCCTCTTCCACCTTTATCCCCCGGGACCGGTAGTCCCCCTCGATGATGGCCTGAATGAGGAAGGGGTAACCCCTCTCCGGCCCGTAGCCGCGGAAGGTCTCCGGCCGGCCCATCTCGGCCACCGCGCGGGCGAAGGCCTCCACCACCGCCGGGGCGAGGGGCCGCGTCACATCCCCGATCCCCAGGCGGATAAGACGGGCCTCCGGGTGTTCGGCCTGGAAGCGCGCCACGCGCCGGGCGATCTCGGCGAAGAGATAACTGCCTTTGAGGTTAAGGTAATGCTCGTTGATGCGGGCCAATCTCTGAAAACCTCCTTTGAATACGACGGGCACGGCCTGCGACGCCCGCCGACAAGATGAACCCCGTATGCCATCAGTGTAGCAATTTCGCAGGTTTTTTTCCAGTATCCGCGCCCGAAGGAGGTATCCGCCGGGCGGAGGCGAATATCTGGGGAAATTGAACGCCGCTTTTTTTTAATGTCCAATAAGAGGAGGCATGACCTTGCTTTGGCTCGGCGAAAACGTGGGCGTGCTCCTGGGTCCCACGAACACCGTCTTCTGCCGTTACGGCCACGAGGTCGTAATCATCGATCCCGGTCTCAACCGCGCGGCTGCGGATAGGGTAAGGAAGACCTTGGCCGAAGAAGGGCTCACGCCCGTGGCCCTCCTCTTTACCCACGCCCACGCGGACCACAACGGCGCCGGCCATTATCTGCAGAAATGGTTCTCCGTTCCGGTCTTCGGCCCTCCTTTGGAAGCAGAAATAGCGGCGCACCATATCTTGAGCCTATCTATCTCTCCGGTGGGGCCGAGCCCCTGCCGGAGCTCACCGAGCCTTTCACCCTGGCCAAACCGGTCGCCATCGCCAGCCGGATTACAGAGAAAACCTTCCGCTACCGGGACTTCGAACTCGGGGTCTTGCCCCTCCCCGGCCACAGCCCGGGAATGGTTGGCTACGAGATGGACGGGATCCTGGTCGCCGGCGACGCCGTCATCACGGCCGAGTTTCGGGCCAAATACCCCATCCCTTACCTGACTGATTTGGGCAAATACCGCGCTTCCCTCACGGCCATCGAAGGGAAGGCTCCCCTCCTCGTGATCCCGGGGCACGGGTTCCTCCTCGACCCCGATAAACTCCGCGCGGAGCTGGCCGGGAACCGGGAGTGCCTCGACGGACTGGAGCGCCTGGTCCTCGAAGCCCTCTCGGAGCCGATGACGAACCAGGAGGTCCTCGCCCGGGTGGCCACCGCCTTGGGTTTGGAGATGAAGACCGTGGTCCACTTCGTCCTCGACCTGACGACGGTAAACGCCATCCTGACCGACCTGGCCCGCCGGGGGCTCGCGGTCTACCGGGTGGAGGGGAATAAGCTCCTGTGGGGACGAAAGTAGCCGGCCTAGCCCCTTGTCACATTAATTGAAGAGGTGATGGAATCCGCTATCAGTAATCAAGATGTGGAAAGAGTTAGATCGGTATAACCCGGTGATAATCTGGTGAAAATTGAAAAAAAGGAATCCTCGTCGTGAAGTAGAAGAGGATTTTAAAGCCGTCAAGTAGCGATACTGAATCACGAGGAAGGATATAGCATACCTTGCTGCAAAAATGAACCCTCCCAATCCACCAGTACTCATGCTTATATTGAGGACTTCAACCCAACAAAAATAAGTAAGGTTGGTTTAAGAGTACTCATGCGCGACCTTTCGGAAATCCGCGCTCTCCTGGATGAACTCGAACATACATCCGCCGAAGCCTTAGAAGATCAAGACCTGGATTTCAAAGAGTGGAATACTCGCAGCATGAATGATGCTGTAAGCCTTGTCATTGAGATGGCGATCGCCATGGCTAACGGTGGAGGTGGCACGGTGGGCTTCGGTGTCAATAACAAGGCCGTGGGGCGCCGTCAGGCCATCCTTGGTGTACCACCCGAAGTGAACTGCATCGTTGCTTGGGCGCCGCAGGAGATCCGGAACGAGAACGCCGAATTCATTGGGAAGCAGCTAAGACTAGAGTCCTGAGCATTCTTAAGCAGCGCGCCAAGCGAAACAAGCCAGGTATATCGAACAAAGAAATTCGACAAATTACTCATTTTGATCGGCATCAGGTAACCAGGCTGCTCCGCGAACTCCACGAAGAGAACCCACAGATAAAGACCTCTGATCATGGAAAAGGAGCTTATTATTTTTGGGATTATGCACAAAAAAATGAGCAGGAAAGACTTGACGCGCAATTACGGGCGCAATAGTCGGTCTAATTGAGCGGCCAATTGCGAAACCGCAATTGGATAATCAATTACTAAGGTCCAGATGTCCCGGGCGAGTAACTCCAACCGATTCGAGCCGCGTACCCATAAAGAGCTGGAGTGAACTTTTCCGTTGCTTTGTCGGCCCGGCGGCGCGGATGGAGCTGAAGAAACTCGAGCTGGGAGTGGAGTTCGAGATGGAGTTCCCCGAGGAAGAAACATTGAGTGAGAACGATCCGACGTTAAAGGCGATGAAAGAGTCCGCACGGCAGTTGGGGCTTGCGTTCGAGACCGATAAGGAAAATCCGTGAGGTGAAATCGCTCCATGTGGCACGAACACTCCGTCCAGACCCGCAAACAGACCGATTTCATCGAGATCACCCATCTCGCCGCCGAGGCCGTCCGCCAAAGCGGCCTCCAAGAAGGGGTTTGCTTCGTCTACGTCCCCCATACCACCGCCGGCGTGACCATCAACGAGGACGCGGACCCGGACGTCATCGCCGACTTCGGCCGCGCCCTGGCCGAGATGGTCCCCAGAATCCCCTTCCGCCACGCCGAGGGCAACAGCCCGGCCCATATCCTGGCCTCCCTCGTCGGCTCCTCGGTGGCCGTCCCGGTGGAAGGGGGTCGATTGCTCCTCGGGACCTGGCAGGGGATCTACCTTTGTGAATTCGACGGGCCGCGCCGGCGGAGGGTGTTGATCGGGTGTCTGGGGACGAAGGCATAAAAGGGGGACTGCCCGCGGCAACCCCTGATCCCCGAAGAAGCCTCGCTTCTCCCCTTTGATTATTATAATCTCCAGGGAAAATGCTACTTTAGAGAAAAG
>JAAYXC010000147.1 GCA_012516115.1 Bacillota bacterium
AGATCGCCGCTCGTTAAGACGGCCGTCTTCGGCGCGGATGCCAATTGGGGCCGGATCTTAAGCGCGGTGGGGAACGCCGGGGTACCCATTGAACCGACTAAAATCCGTATCGAGCTCGGCGGGATCCCGGTCTGCGATAAGGGGGCGGCCGTTGGTTTCCCGGAAGAGGAAGCCAAGGCCATCCTCGCCCGGCGGGAAGTCGAGATCGTGGTGGACCTGGGTTTGGGGGAAGCAGAGGCCGAGGTTTGGAGTTGCGATCTCGGTTACGACTATATCAAGATCAACGGGAGTTACCGTTCTTGAGGGGGGAAGAAGAATGGCCACGGCCACGGAGAAGGCCGGAATCCTCATCGAGGCCCTGCCTTATATCCGGACTTTCTACGGCAAGACTTTCGTGATCAAATACGGCGGCCATGCCATGCTCGATCCCCAGTTGCGGAAGGCGGTCCTTCTGGATATCGTTCTTTTACGTTATATCGGCGTGCGGCCGGTCGTGGTCCACGGCGGGGGGACGGAGATCTCGGAGATGCTCCGACGAATAGGGAAAGAACCCACCTTCGTGCAGGGACTACGGGTCACGGACGCCGAGACGATGGAGATCGTCCAGATGGTCTTGGTCGGCAAGATCAACCACGAACTGGTGGCCCAGATCAACGCCCAGGGGGCCAAGGCGGTCGGGCTTTCGGGAAAGGACGGCAATCTCTTTGTGGCCGAGAAATACACCGCCGGCGGGGTAGACCTCGGGTTTGTCGGCGAGATCAAGGCCGTCCACCCGGAGCTGGTGGTAAACCTCACCGACCAGGGTTATATTCCGGTCATCGCCCCGGTGGCGGTGGGGCCGGACGGGGAGAGTTATAACATCAACGCGGACACGGCCGCCGGGGAACTCGCCGCCGCCTTGGGGGCCGAGAAGTTAATTATGTTGACGGATGTAGAAGGGATTATGCTCGACCCCAAAGACCCGGCGACCCTCCTTTCGACCCTGGCGGTGGAGCAGGCCTATGCTTTGATCGGTGAGGGCCGCATCGACGGCGGGATGATTCCCAAGGTCGAGGCCTGCGTCAAGGCCCTCCGGCAGGGGGTGGCCCGGACGCACATCATCGACGGCCGCCAGCTCCACTCGCTTTTACTCGAGATCTTCACCGACCGCGGCACCGGGACCATGATCGTGGCCTAGCCGCGTTAAGGCAAGGAGGAGAAAAGATGGGTAATGCGGAATTAATCGCCCGGGCCGACCGGGTACTGATGAACAACTGTCGGCGCCAGCCGGTGGTCCTCGTCCGCGGCCGCGGGGCCAGGGTGGAGGATGCGGACGGCCGGAGTTACCTCGACTTTACCAGTGGCGTGGCGGTCAACGCCTTCGGCCACGCGCCGGCCTTTCTTGCCGAAGCATTGGCGAAGCAGGCGGCGGAGCTCGTCCACGTCTCGAATCTCTATTATTCCGCACCGCTTGTTGAGGCGGCCGAACGGCTGACGGGTCTTTCCGGGATGGAGAGGGTTTTTTTCTGCAACAGCGGGGCCGAGGCGGTGGAGGCGGCGATTAAGCTCGCCCGCAAGTACGGCCGGACGAAACTCGGCGGCCGCTACGAGATCGTCACCGCCTACCGCTCTGTCCACGGCCGGACCATGGGGGCCTTGACCGCCACCGGCCAGGAGAAATACCAGAAGGATTTTGCCCCCTTACTACCGGGGTTTCGCTACGCCGTGTTTAACGATCTTTCTTCCTGGCGGGAGGCGGTGACCCCGGCGACCTGTGCGTTCTTGCTCGAACTCGTCCAGGCCGAAGGGGGGGTTTACCCGGCCGAACCCGGTTTCGTCCGGGGCCTGGCAGAGCTCGCGGTCCAGCACGGGATTCTTCTCATCTTCGATGAAGTCCAGACCGGCCTGGGCCGGACGGGCAAGCTCTTTGCCTGGCAGCATTACGGGGTTAAACCCCAGATTATTACCGTGGCCAAAGGGTTGGGCGGCGGTTTTCCGGTGGGGGCGCTTCTGGCCCGGGAGGAGGTGGCCGTTTTTACGCCCGGTGACCACCAGTCGACCTTCGGCGGGAACCCCCTGGCCTGCGCGGCGGTCTGTGCCTGCCTTGACGAGATGATCAAGCAGGATCTCCCCGGTCGGGCCGCCGCCTTGGGTGCCGAGATCGCCGGCCGGATTCGGGCGAGGCAGAAGGAGATCGGTATTATCCGCGAACTACGGGGGATGGGGCTTCTTCTAGGCCTTGAGATCGAGGGCCGGGCGCCGGATTATGCCGAGGCCGCCCTGGCCCGCGGGTTGCTTTTAAACGCGGTCAACGAGACGACGCTCCGCATTGCGCCCCCGCTTAATATCAGCCGGGAGGAGCTGGCGGAGGCCATGGGGATCCTTCAAGCGGTTCTGGCCGGCAAGTAAAGGCGGATTTAAATTCCGGATTTCGGAAGTAAACTCACCCCCGCCCTGCGGGCG
>JAAYXC010000025.1 GCA_012516115.1 Bacillota bacterium
CCCGGGTTCCATCGACGTGAGCCCGGGGGCTCGATTTTCTTACGGTATAACCACGCCAGAAAGCGCCAAGACTACCATCGACACCGCACATATGGAGGGGAACGGGATAACCTTTGCCGCGTCTGGATCTCTTCCAGCGTCTTTTGACCTTTAAGGAACCGCGGATCGAACCGGGGTTTCTCCTGGCCCACGAAGGAGTCAACGAACCACGCCCCGAAGAACGGACGGATTTTCCCGCCGGTCCGCCGAGCGGCGACCTTCGCCGCGACCTGGAGGCTTTTAGGCGGGCCTTCGGTCGGAATAACCAGCTCCTCCGCTGGGAAATCCTTCCGACCTCCCGGGGCGAGATGGCTTACCTTTTTCTCCGGGGAGCGGCGAAAGCCGGCACCGCCCGGGAACTCTTCCTCCCCCTCCTTTCGGCTTACGAGGCAGGAGGCCCGGAGGGGCTGGCCAGGTCCTTTCCCGACGGCAAAACAAAACCCGGCCACGACCTGGCCGAGGCCGTGGATGCCCTGGCCCGGGGCTGGACGCTCCTTCTCTTCCAGGGTGAAAAACGTTTTTTAATGGTGGAGACGGAGAAAAAGGTCTCCCGGCCCGTGGGCCGGGCGGTTAACGAAAGAGTCGTCCGGGGACCGCAAGAAGGATTTACTGAAGATCTGGAAGAAAACCTGACCCTCGTTCGGCAACGCCTTCGGACCCCCCGGCTGGCCGCCATAAGCGTAACCGTGGGTGCCTTGAGCGGGACCGAATGTCTCCTCCTCTACCTCGAAGGGATAACCAACCCGCGTTTGGTGGAAGAGGTCCGGAGGCGGGTGGAGGGGTTGCGGCTGGACTTTTTATCCGATAGCGGGGCGCTGGAGATCCTCATCGAGGACAATCCCCTCCACCCTTATCCCCAGCTCCTCTCGACCGAACGGCCCGACCGCGTGGCCGCCGCCCTTGCCGAAGGCAAGGTGGCCATCCTGGTGGACGGCAGTCCCCAGGCCATGGTCTTGCCGGCCACGGTCCTGGGCCTCCTTCATGCCGCCGAGGACTATAACGTGCGCTGGCCTTACGGTATTTTTATGCGCTTGATCAGGGTTCTGGCCGTCTTCGTCCTCCTCTTTCTAAGCCCCCTCTACATCGCGGCCAATCTCTACCAGCCGGAGATCCTGCCTTCCGGCATCCTTTTGACCCTGGTCTCGTTCAAACGGGCAACTCCGCTTCCCACCGTGATCGAAATCGTGATCCTGGAATTCTTCCTCGAACTTCTCCGGGAGGCAGGACTTCGCGGCCCCCAGACGCTGGCCCCGGCCCTGACCATCGTCATCGGGGTCTTTTTGGGCCTGGCCACTTTTTCCGCCCGTCTCATCAATCCGGTCCTCCTTCTGGTGGTAGCGCTCTCCGCTCTGGCCGCCTTGACCATCCCCGACTTTTCCACCGCTTTGAGCTTTAGATTGACCCGTTATTTCTACATGCTTTTCACTTCGTTTTTCGGCTACATCGGCATCGCCCTCGGGGCTTATCTCCACCTTCACCTCCTCGTTAAACAGGGGAGCTTCGGTGTGCCGATGATGGTGCCCATCGCCCCGTTCACCAGGCGTGGCAGGGATGTGGTGCTCATGGGACCGCCGTGGATGCGAGAAAGACGCCCCGATTTTCTGCAATCTCTCCGCTCCTTCCGGGCCCCGAAGATAACCCAGGTCTGGCGGGAAGAACAAGAGGAACGGCCCCGGCCACCAGAAGGAGGGGAGGACGGATGATCAAGGAAGGCCGTTTCGGTATCTTCGAGGGGATCGTTTTACTACTCTTTGTAACCCTGGGAAAAATCTATCTTTCCTATGCCGCGGATCTCATCAAGGAAAACCTCTCTGCTGCCTGGTTGGCCGTTTTATTGGGTAGTCTTGTGGCCTTCGTCTGGTTTTTGCCGCTTTTAGCCCTTCTTAACCGTTTTCCCGGTGAGGACCTCATTGCCATCGGCCATAAGGTGCTCAGACCCATCGGGAGTGCCTTTTTAGTCGGCTCAATCCTTCTCTTCGTTTTTTTCAGCGCCATAATCGTGCTCCGCCAGGTAGGCGAGACGATCATCGGCACCGCGCTTCCGCAGACGCCTCTTGTCGCAATTTTGATCGTCCTCGCCGGCATCGCCGCCCTCACCGCCCGTTGGGGGATCGAGCCCACCGCCCGCGTCACGGCCTTGGCCGCGCCTTATATCCTGGCCGGCGGAGTCTTTCTTTTCTTCCTTCAACTGCCTAACATGAACTTCGACTATTTGGCCCCGTTCTGGGGGCCCGGATGGAAAAAATTACTTTTAAACAGCTTCCTCCGGAGTTCGCTCCAGAACGAGATAATCTTATTGGGTTTTCTCGCCCCGTGCCTACCGCGTAAAAAGATCGCCGCCATCGGGTTCGCAAGCCTCGGGTTGGCCACCGTCCTCCTTGCCGCGGCCATGGCCGTGGGACAGACGATCTTCCCGCCTGCGGTGGCCGCCGAACATACCTTCCCGTTCTATGAGATCGCCCGTTCCATCTACATCAGCCGCTTCTTCGAACGATTGGAGATGCTTTTTATCCTGGTCTGGCTGGGTTTTGCCCTTCTCAGCCTAAGTGTGCGGTTTTACATCTCCGTCGCCGGTCTGACCAAATTCTTAAGACTCCCCTACTACCAGCCGCTCATCCCCATGGCAGCCCTTCTCCTTTTGGCCGGGGCGCTTCTTCTGCCCGATTATCCTACGACCATTTACCTCGATAATCTTTTCCGAGGCCGCTGGGCCTGGATCCCGGCCTTCGCCTTCCCATCCCTTCTTTACCTCGGGAGCCTGCGGCGGGGAAAGAAAGGGGAGGTGCGGAAATGAACCGCCGGCCAAGAAAAAACGTAGCGCCTTTTCTCTTGACGGTCTTTCTCTCTTTCCTTACCGGTTGTTGGGGGAG
>JAAYXC010000148.1 GCA_012516115.1 Bacillota bacterium
AAGCGGGGGAGCCTCTTCGCTTCTTGTCACCGCTTCCTCCTCCGGTCCTTCCTTTCCCGGGAGGCGACATCCGGCTTCTATTCCTCGGCCGGCAAAGGCGAGGACGCGTCTCCCGGCCTCCCGGAGACCCTCCGGGCCGACGGGGAGGGGAAAAAACCTTTCCGCGGCCGGCCCACCGGCCACGACGGCCAGCGATAACCGGGCGGCATAATCGTTAAAGGCCTGTTCCCAACCGGGGGGGAGACCAGCCGGGGGCCGGACGAGGAAGAGATCGGCGCCGGCGGCGACCAGGGAGGTCAAGGTGGCCCGGTCGCGAAGCGGGTCGTCTCCGAGGGGAAGGAAAGAGGCCACCCTTTCCTGGCGGAAGCCCCGGGCCAATCCGGCCAGGCCGGCCAGTTCTTCCGGATCCGGGGGCGCCGGGGGGGCCAGATCCGGTAGTCCTCCGATATCCAGTCCTCCCAGGAGGGCCGGCCATGCTTTCCCGCCCAACCGGTAACCGGCCAGCCGGAGTCGGTGCTGCCAGCACCATTCGCGAAGGGGGAGAAGGTACTGATGGGAAATGGCTTCGGCGGCTCCGGCGACGGAAAGCTCTTCGCCGGCCGCAAGCCGCATCAGATCTTCACGGCGCGGGTCCCCGGTATAAAGGGGCTGCTTGCCACGGGATTCTTCCTCCGGCCAGGGGGGGCAGTAGACGAAAAAACCCTGGAAGTTCCGGCCGAAATGGGCGCCGAAAAGTCGCCGGTAAACCTCGAAGGTCATCTCACGCCAGGCCGCGAGGGCCTTTCCGTCGGTCCAGGCGAAGCACTCCGCGGCCCGACCACGGCGGCGGACGGCGCGAAAGTATACGAGTTCCCACTCTCCCGCCGGAGGATCCCATTCCAGGACCCCTGCCACCAAAGCGGATCGGAGATCCACGGGTGGCCCTTCGCCATCCAGGGAGCGGGCCAGGACTCCGAGGATGCGGGCCTCCGGGTCGGTCAGGGCCAGGTGAAGCCGGTCCGGTCCCTCCAGCCGCAAGGTGAAACGCCGGAGTTCCCAGCCTCGCCAATCGGGGATGGCTTCATCCAGGAGCTCGGCCAGGACTTCGCCCAGGGTGAATCCGTCGAGGACCCAGAGGGAAAGCCCGTTCAAACGCGCGGCTTCGAGGTACCGGCCGACCAGGTCGAACCAGGCCTCGCCCAAGAAGGCCGTCCCGAAATTACGCGGATCGAGGACGACTCCACCGTAGCCGCGCTGCATCAAGGAGCGGACCGTGGAGGCGGCTGCGGCCTTTTCCTCGTCGGGCGCGGGCGCGAGGAGGGCCAGGGGACGGTAGTGGTTGGCCGGGGCCGGGAACTCGCGGGTGAAGAAGTCTTTTTCCGTGAGGAGTTCGGAAACGGACACGGGCTCACCCCCGCTCTTTCCTCCAGTTTACTACAGCGGATCGGGATCGTAAAGACGCCGATCTGCCCGGTAAGGATTAATCCTAGGGAAAGCAAGGGCCAAGGCTTAATTTAGATCAAATAAATCCATTGAATGAATTAATTAGGCTTTATGGATGGCCATATCGTTTTTGCGACTCACCTGAGGAAATAGCTTACAAATATTGCGATTATCGCC
>JAAYXC010000026.1 GCA_012516115.1 Bacillota bacterium
CTCTACGGTTGTGAAATTTATAATATAGGCATGGAAGCACTTCACTTCCGAGATGGCAGTTCAAATAATATAGCTGAAAACTTGAATATTCACGACACTGGTAAACAAACCCCCGACTATGGCGAAGGTGTTTATGTGGGGTCTGATCAATCGAAATGGTCCACTTATAAAAAAGAATGCGATTATAATACGGTAAAGAATTCCACCATCGGGCCGGGGGTCACCGCCGAACATGTCGATATCAAAGAGGGTACCACCGGAACCGTAATCGAAGGTTGTACTTTTAAAGGCACGGGTATCAGCGGGGCCAACTACGCCGATAGTTTTATCGATGTTAAAGGAAATAATGCTTCCATTCGTAACAATGTTGGATATCGGGAGAATAATAGTAAGATTGTAGATGCCTTCCAACTTCATCAACAAGTCAGCGGTTGGGGTCTTAACAATTACTTCATCGGGAATACTGTCTATCTCGATATTAGTACTCCGTATGTGATTAATGCCGCCTCTGGTACTTCGGCGTTCGCTTCAAATAATACTAGGAATCCAGCAGGAAACATGTATAAAGGCAATGTGACTGTACTGTAAAGTAATACGGAAGCATTAAAGTACAAATTGTGAGTATAGGAACCTTAACTAACACCAAAATAAAAAAGTGGTAAAACCGGAACAGACAACTGTTCCGGTTTTTTATAACTTCTACCGAAGAAGAGGTCGTCCTTTTATAAAATTAAGGAAACACTTCAGCCTTCGGGAGAATTTTTCCTCTTCGACCATCTTAGAGGCCCTGGTCGCCTTTTCCTACCTTGTCCTCTGCGGCTCTTTTTTGGCCTACACGGCCTTCGGGTACCTTCTGGAGCGCGAACCCGCGGCCAAGGTGGCCACCCATGCCTACGTCAACCCGGTGGTGGGCGTCATCCTCGGCGCCCTGCTTCTCGGGGAGAGGATCACCGGCTGGATGCTTTTGGCTCTGCCGCTGGTCCTGGCCGGTGTCTTTCTGGTCCAGCGGGCCGAGGCCGGAAAATAAAACGGCCGGCGATTATGCCGGCCGAAGAGGGCGTGGCCTTTTTACGATTCTCAAAGCTCTCGACACGGTGGTTCGTCATGATCCGGCCAGAACCGGGTTGATCGATGCCTGGCCGCGCAATGACACGGTCCTCGTCGCCGAATATTCTCCAGCGCATGGGCTACAAAGTCTGACTCTCCGCCCGGGAGCGGCGCAAAGGGAATTTCGGCCTAGTCTTCACCTGCTTGGATAGAGAATTCACCGCTCGGGGGGTGATCCGCATGTCCTAGTTCCTGGGGCTTAGCCCGTTCGCGCAAGCCGCCCTGGCGACCTGCTTCACCTGGGGCCTGACCGCCCTGGGCGCCGCAACGGTCTTTCTCTTTGCCACCCCGCCGCAAGCTTCTCGACGCCATGCTCGGCTCGGCGCGGCATACGGCGTCATGATCGCGGCCAGCTTCTGGTCGCTCCTGTGGAGGAACTGATCCCAGAGTCGCAACAGCACGGCGATCGCGACGCCGCCACCATGGGGGCGATCCTTGGGTTCGCGCTCATGATGGTGCGGACTTGGCACTGGGGTGAGACCAATTGCCGCCCGGTTGGCCGGGTAGCAGAATACTCGGTAGCATACCCAATCGAACTTTGCGCGGAGCGCGGGGGAGTAAAACCGTCTAGAACAGCTTCAACGATTGCCGGGCCAGATAGAGGAAGCAGGCCAACCGGAGAAGAAAAGCCGGGTTCAGTTTGGCCGGTAACGGCGCGCGCATCAACTCCTCCATCACGCTCCGGGTCCGGTCGGCGAGTTCCCGGACGGCTTCCTTCCGGGGGAGTAGGGGATTGGGGTACTGGGGTTCGCCGATGACGAGCCTCATCTCTCTTCTATTATTACCGGGGAGAAGTCTTTTGCCTTGCAACTCGTGGTTAATGAGGACCATCGGGACGATGGGACATCCACTATCAACCGCGGTCAAAAACGCCCCGGGATGGAA
>JAAYXC010000149.1 GCA_012516115.1 Bacillota bacterium
ATATACATCTATCCTGTCTTCTCAACCCTATGAAAAATGCCCGTTATCTATTCTGTCAACTCAACCCTACCAATTTTTGAGTTCAAATTTTATCCCAAAAATACCCCGTCGATATGTTCCTGTGTACGCATTTTGGCCCTTTAGGTTGAGTAGACAGATTGAATAAAATCCATAAAATCCAGTAAAATCAAGGCTTACAGCCTTGTAATCAAGACGACACTCTCAACATGGAAGGTGTGGGGGAACATATCGACGGGCTGAACCTCGCGGACGACGTATCCTTCCTCGGCCAAAAGCTTCAGGTCGCGGGCCAGGGTGCTCGGGTTGCAGCTTATATAGACTATCCTTGGCACCCCGGTGGCGGCCAGGGTGCGCAGGACCCCCGATTCGCCGCCGGCCCGCGGTGGATCGAGGCCGGCGGGGGCAACACGGGTCCCGCTGGCGGCCAGCTTGGGCAAGACCCGTTCGGCCTCGCCCACCAGGAAGGTGACGTTCTCTATCCCGTTAAGGCGGGCATTTTCTTCGGCGTCGTGGATGGCCTCTTCCACCACTTCCACCCCGTAGACCCGGCGGGCCTGCCGGGCCAGAAAGAGGGTCAGGCTTCCCACCCCGCAGTAGACGTCGAGCACCATCTCTTTCCCCGTTAACCCCGCGTAGGCAAGGGCCCGTTCGTAGAGGACCTCCGTCTGCAAGGGGTTGACCTGGAAAAACGAGACGGCCGAGACGCGGAAACGCACCCCTCCCACCTCGTCGACGATGGCCTCTTTCCCCCAGAGGATCCTGGTTTCGCGCCCCAGGACCACGTTGGTCCGGAGCAGGTTTATGTTCTGGGCCAGACCCACCAGTTGGGGCACTTCGGCGGCCAGGGCGGCGCCGAATTCCTCCCCGCGCGGGAATTCGGGGCCATTGGTCACCAAAACCACCATGGCCTCTCCGGTCCCGGCGGCGCTTTTGATCAGGACATGACGGAGGAAGCCGCGGCCCGTGCGCTCGTCGTAAGGGAGGAGCCGCCATTCCTGGGCCAGGCGCCGCACGGCGCGCATGAGACGGTTGTTGACTTCTTGCTGGATGAGGCAGTCTTCGGTGGGTACCACCCGGTGGGAATAACGTTCATAACAACCGAGGACGATCTTCCCATCCACCAGGGCCACGGGGTACTGGACTTTGTTACGGTAATGCCAGGGGTCGTCCATTCCCACGGGGGGACGGACCGGGACGTCGGCCAGTCCCCCCAGACGGGTCAAGGCATCGACGACCCGCTGGCGTTTCAATTCGAGCTGGGCCGGATAGGCCAGGTGGAGGAGCTGGCAACCGCCACACCGGCCGTAGAGGGGACAGGCGGGCGCGACCCTTTCCGGTGCCGGGTTCAGGATGCGCAGGGTATTGGCGCGGGCGAAGTTACGATGGACCTCGCTGATGCGTACTTCCACCTCTTCGCCGCGGATGGCACCATTCACAAAAACGGTGAAATTCTGGTAACGGCCTACCCCTTCCCCGTTATGACCGTAACCGGTGATCTGTAAGGTCAGCGTCTGGCCGGGGGAGACCGGTCTGTTTTCCGGCAGCGACAACCATAACCACCCCTGGCGGCCGAATATCCCGGAGTCTGATCAACGGATTCATCGCAAATTAACTTGGCCGTGATGGTTTTTCGGGTTTATACTACGAAGAGAAAACATCCATGTGCTATTCTACTCTTTTTCGGTCTTTTCGGGAAGCGGAGGAGATGGATGGTTCGAGAGAATCGAGGAGGGCTTTCAGGGTGCGCTTGATCGTCTCGCGTTGCGCCGGGGCCAGCCGCTCGGCCCGGCGGAAGAGATCCACCAGTTCCGCGTCACTCCCCAGGGCGCAGGGGGCGCCTTCTAGAAAATAGACGGGGCAGGCATCGAAGACGGCCGCAGCCTTGCGGATGACCTCGGCGGACATCTTGAGGCGACCCGTTTCGTAACGGCAGACGGTAAACTCGCTCACCCCCAATTCCCGGGCCAGCTGAGCCTGGGTCATCTTCCTTTCCTGCCTTAGTTTTCGCAATATCTGGCCGGGTTTCACGGGTCGGATCATCCTTGACAATTGATGTTAAAGGTATTATCATTTGCTTATTAAAGCAATGCATTTAAGAACGCGACGAGCCGCCGGCCACGGAACCGGCAGCTCGTCACGGTGGAAGCTATTTATAGACATATCTTATCATGGATCGGCATCCCCCCGCAACGACCACGGAGAAACGGAGGAAAAGAGATTTGTCGCCGTCCTCGGATCGCGAACGTCTCTGGGAGCTGGAACGCGCGGTAAGAAAACTCGCCGTCCATCTTCCGATGTCGGCCCCGGAAGTCCTGGCCCTGGCCGAGGAAGCCGATATCATCATCAACCGCCTGATGGGGATAGGGGAAACGGGGGATAAAAAGGGATAGCTCTTTTCCGAAGAACGGTTGATCCAGGACCTCCATCAAGCAGCACGCAAGAGCGTGGTAGTACCAAGGGCGGTACCGAACATCTCCTGGGCGCCCAAGGTGTAAAATGGAGCCGTCTAGATTCATTCAAGTTATCCGCGTCAGACGCGTTACATTCCGGGGGTCCTGGAACAACGTCTCTCGGCGGAGACGCGCCTTGGTCGCGGTGAACCTTTCGGCGAAGTCTTCGCCCGGAAGGTGGTGGGAATCAGGAGGATTGGCGATGGTCGCGCGTCTACGCCGCCTTGAACCGCCTACTTTTCCCCGCCGGCGAAACGCGGACCAAGGATCGCGCCTATCTTGCCTACTGTTTTTTATTTTTTGGAAAGAATGACGGTTTTTGACAATAGGGAGCGGTAGGATAGACGAACGGGAACTCACCGGAAACATTACCATGGAGCGGGGTCTTGATCATTTCACCCGGCCTGGCCGAAGTCTTCAAGCGGATGCGCGTGGCCTTAAAGCCGGGGAGGCCATTGGTTTTTACCTATCATCACAAAGCGATCGAGGCTTATTATCCCATCGCCGTAGCCCTGCTCGACGCGGGACTGGTCTGTTCGGCCTCTTTCCCTTGCCCGGCCGAGATGGGTGCTTCCATTCACATCAACGGGACGGCCTCCTCTATCGTCGACACGGTCTTCGTGTGCCGTTCCACCGGGCGCATTGCCGGCATCTAATCGTTAAAACGCCCGCGGAATTCGCCAGTCTGGTACAGAGCCATCTGACCCGACTCAGAAAAGGAGGGATGTCCCCTTCCATCGGTGATATACGATGTGTGGCCTACGGACACTTGATTCGCATGGCCATTTGGGAGCTTCGCCGCGATTGGCAGGTGGATCGTTCGATAGGCGAGAAGCTCGACCGGATCGCCCAGGCCGTAAAGTCTTTTGGCGGTTGGGAAGCTGCGGAAGGATATCTCCATGGCGACCTTCAGACAGCACCCAAATTGCAACTTGGGTGGCTAAAGAGGAGGAAGCACCATTTGGGGGAATCGAGGATGAGATACCCTTTTGAAGTGACCTATGCCGAACTTGAGAGAGATCTAGCTTCGTCAACTTCATCTTTTCTTGCTTGGAATCGGAGTTCATGGTTATGCCCAATTATGAGGCCCTGAAGAGGGCTACAGAAGGGTTCCAAAAGATGGAGGCCATCCCTATCTTAGAGACGGTGCTGGAACCCCCCATAGCACTCATCGTTCTTCGAACGATGCTTGGGTTTACTCCTTCCGAATGGGCTTATATTACGGTGCGTCGGAGCGGTCGAGAGGTCTCCCAGAACTACGCGCGGGCTCTCGAGCGTAGGATTCGAATGAACCCGCACGTTAGCCTGGGAATGAGGCGGGCCAAGGAATCTTCGCCTGCAAGCCATGATCGCTGTGGCATGTCAACTTTTGACCGAATCCGTCCCCGATGTGGGTTCAGAGAGAATTCACCGGCTCGATAAGGCGGATACCTCTCAAGGTCTTGTTTCTCTTAAGCGGCTCAGTGATATGGGTGTTCCCTATGCCATGCTCTTATATGAACGGTTTCTGGGACGTCCTTTCGCCGGACATCGAGATTCAGTATCGGAGTTGGTCGGTGACCCCCTGGAACTGGCGGTGGAGCGGGCACTGGATGGAGCCGGTATAAGCTATCGAAAGACAAAAAGAGACGAAAGAATACCGGGGTTCGATCGAGCTCCTGACGTCGTCATCCCAAGTGAGTTCAATCCCCAGGTTGTGGTCGAAGCCAAGCTGACTGAAGACGGTTGTACTGCGCGATGACAAGGTTACGCGAATCCAACATTTAGGAGAATTAAGCATGACGCCAGAAGGCACCTTTAAGTTTGAAGTGATTGCCTGTATAGCAGGGCGGGGATTCGGGGTACGCCGGGAAGATATGAAAAAACTTCTCCTCGCCACCAGGGGCAAGGTCTTCACCATAAAGACCATAGATTGCCTTGTGGATTGCAGCAGGCTTAAGGAATTCAAGACCAGATGAGTTAGAGTCTAAGGTAGTGGTGTAAAAGCCGAGAGGTTGAACGAAGCCCCCCCTTGTCAAGGAGGACAGCTTGCAGAAAAGCTGCTTCGTTGTTGGGAAATCACGGTGCGGCAAGTGCCGCATCAACGCAAGGCCGGTGAGGGTTGGCGAAGGATTATTACCAGGTGCTTTGGCGCGCTCCCGAGAGCTACCCACGAGGAGAGTAAGAGGGCCTTCGAACAATGCATATGATGGGTATCTCAAATATCATTTTGGAGAAAAGAAGTGGCTAATAGATGGAGAAGAAGTTCAATCTCCTATTCAATTTTGCGATCATTTAAAGGATTAAGGGCAAAAATAGGTTCTTTGCTATTCCATGTGAGTTACTCTCCGGCATCGTCGATCTGGACGACGGTTTCTTCGGCGGGGAGGCGAAAGAGACTACTTATGCTAATTAACGGTATAAGCACATAAAT
>JAAYXC010000150.1 GCA_012516115.1 Bacillota bacterium
CGGCCAACCCTCCCAGGAGAAACCCCCACCAGGCCACCCCGGTAAGATAAGACCCGGCCATGGCGGCGAAGGCCCCCACGAGCATGATCCCTTCCAGCCCCACGTTGACCACCCCGGATCGCTCGGAGAAGACTCCGCCCAAAGCGGCGAAGATGAGGGGGGTGGCCATGCGCAGGGTGGAGACGAGGAGCAGAATGAGGGCGTTGACGAGGATCCCCGTGGTATCAAACGCTGACGCCAACCTTCTCCCCCTCCTTCAAGACGGAATGCTTCCGGCGCCGGCTGCGGAGGAACCAGCGGAAGGCCTCCTCGGTGGCGACGAAGAGGATGATCGTACCCTGGACCACACCGATGATCTCCTTCGGGACCCCGGCCGCGCTCTGCATCTGGAGGGCGCCGTTGCTTAAAGCCCCGAAGAGGAGCGCGCCGAAGATCACGCCGAAGGGATGGTTGCGGCCGAGAAGGGCCACGGCGATACCGTCGAAGCCGTAGCCGGGAAAAGCGAAGAGGTCGAAAAATTTATGCTGCACCCCCTGGATGACCACCGCACCGGCCAGCCCGGCGAGGCCGCCGCTTATGGCCATGGTCATCACGATGATCCGCGCCACTTTGATCCCTCCGTAACGCGCCGCCTCCTGGTTCAAACCCACGGCCCTGATCTCATAGCCCCAGGTGGTCCGCCAGAGAAGCAGGTAGACGCCGAGGCAGGCCAGGAGGGCTATGAGGAGGCCGAGGTTGGCCCGGGAGGGCGGGAGGAATTGCGGGAGCATGGCGCCGCGGGCGATGGTCCGGGTCACCGGGGCCATGCCCGGCGGGGCGATGAGGGGTTTGGTCACGAGATAATGGGAGAGGTAGAGGGCGAGATAGTTCAGCATGATGGTGTTGATGACTTCATGCGCTCCGGTTTTGGCCTTGAGGAGTCCCGGGATGGCCCCCCAGAGGCCGCCGGCGACCATTCCGCCGAGGAGGGTCAGAAGGGCGTGCAGTCCAGCCGGGATACCGGACCAGGTACCGATCCAGGCCGAGGTCACCATGGCCACGATGAGCTGGCCTTCAGCGCCGATGTTGAAGAGGCCGCAACGGTAGGCCAGGGCGATGGAAAGTCCGGTCAGGATGAGGGGGGTGGTATAGACCAGGGTTTCGCCGAAGTTATACCAGCCCCAGAAAGCACCCCTGATCAAGGCCAGATAGGCCCGGAGCGGATCGTGACCGGAGATCACCACGAAGACGCCTCCGATGATCAAGGCGGAGGAAATGGCCAGTCCGATGAGGGCGATCTCCCTCCAGAAAGGTTTGGTTCGTATACGTTTCAAAGCGAGCATCGACCCATTCTTACCTCCTTGCCTTCGCGCGCCCGCCGGCCATGAGCAGGCCCAATTCGTCCTCGCTCACTTCGTCCCGGGCGAAGAGACCCACGATCTCGCCTTCGTAGATCACGGCGATCCGATCGGAAAGGGCCAGGAGTTCATCTAGCTCGAGGGAGACGAGGAGCACGGCGGCTCCCCGGTCGCGTTCGGTCAGGATCCGGCGGTGGACGAACTCCGTGGCCCCCACGTCCAGGCCGCGCGTAGGCTGGGACACGAGGAGAAGCCGCGGCCGGGAGGCCAAAGCCCGGGCCACCACCACTTTCTGCTGGTTACCCCCGGAAAGGGCACCGGCCTTGCTCCCCGTTCCGGCCGCCCTGATGTCGTATTCGGCGATGAGCCGCTCGGCATGGCGATGGATGGCGACCCGATCCAGGGCAGGACCCCGGGCAAAGGGCCGCCGCCGATGTTCGACCAGGATGAGGTTCTCGGCCAGACTGAAGTCGAGGATGAGTCCCCTTCTCTGCCTGTCCTCGGGTACATAGGCCACACCCAACTCGTGGATCCGCCGGGGTCCGAGACCATCGATGCGGCGATCGCCGAGGAAGATCTCTCCAGTGGTGATCGGACGCAGCCCGGCGATGACCTCCACCAGTTCGGCCTGGCCGTTTCCCTCCACGCCGGCTATCCCCAGGATCTCACCGGCCCGCACCGAGAGGGAGACCCGGCGCAGCGCCGGCAGGTGCCGGTCGTTTAAAGCGGAGACATCGCGGAGGCGGAGTACCTCCCCATCCGGCGTGGCCGGTTCCTTCGTCAACTCCAGCGCCACCTCGCGGCCGACCATCATCCTGGCCAGCTCTTCGAGGGTCGTCTCGGCAGGCCTCAAAGTGCCGATGCGCTCGCCCCGGCGGAGGACCGTGACCCGATCGGCCACGGACATAACCTCGCGCAGCTTGTGGGTTATGAAGACGATGCTCTTGCCGCTTGCGGCCAGGCGGCGGATGATCTCCACGAGTTCCCCTACCTCCTGGGGGGTGAGAACCGCCGTCGGCTCGTCCAGGATCAAGACGTCCGCCTGGCGATAGAGAGCTTTGAGGATCTCCACCCGCTGTTGCATGCCCAGGGAGATGGTTTCGATTCTGGCGTCGGGATCCACTTGCAGCCCGTAACGTTCGGAGATGGCCGCCACCTCCGCTCTGGCCCGGGACAGGTCGAAGGCCGGTCCGCGACGCGGTTCCAGCCCCAACACGATGTTCTCTGCCACGGTGAAAGGCGGGATCAACATAAAGTGTTGATGGACCATGCCGATGCCAAGGGCGATGGCCCGCCGTGGGCCATCGATCCTGACCGGTCTGCCGTGGACCCGGATCTCACCTGCGTCCGGCAGGCAGAGACCGTAGAGGATCTTCATGAGGGTGGTCTTGCCGGCTCCATTCTCGCCCAGGAGGGCATGGACTTCGCCCCGGCGAAGCTCGAAGTCCACCCCGGCGTTGGCCACCACCCCTGGAAAACGCTTGACGATACCCCGCATCTCCACTACTGTCTGGGTTCCATCGGGCAAGGGTGCCCCCTCCCCATAAGAAGGCCGGGGGCCGCATGGCGACACCCGGCCGGTTTTTTAGACCGGTTCATTTCTTCCCCTCGGGAACGGTGGGGACGACGATCTTGCCAGCGATGATATCTTTGCGATACTGCTCGACGAGATCGAGAACGCTCTCCGGTACCGTCTTGGAAGCGCTCTTACAGATGCC
This sequence comes from Bacillota bacterium, assembly GCA_012516115.1. GTDB lineage: Bacteria > Bacillota > UBA4882 > JAAYXC01 > JAAYXC01 > JAAYXC01. Next base: position 3,056 of record JAAYXC010000150.1, read on the forward strand.
CACCCCGTCTTCCTTGAGGCTGAGTTCCATCACGCCACCGCCCTTACCGGCCAGCACGGCCTTGGTGCCCTGGAAGACACCCACGTCCACGCGCTTGATCATGCAAACGAGGACGTTCTGGGGGGCGAGGTGATGCTGGTCTTTGTCCACTCCGATGGCCCAATAACCTTTCCCCATGCTCTTGGCGGCTTCGATGACGCCGGTCCCGGTATCCCCGGCGGCATGGTAGACGATGTCCGCGCCCAGATTGAACTGGGCGAGGGCCGTCTCTTTACCTTTGGTGGGATCGCCGAAGGAGCCCACGTAGTTCACGAGGACCTTGGCCTTGGGATTGGCCGCCTTGACCCCCGCCTCGTATCCGGCCTGGAACTTCTCGATCAGGGGAAACTGCATGCCGCCGACGAACCCCACCAGATTGGTCTTGGTCATCTTCCCGGCCACCACGCCCACGAGGAAGGAGCCCTGCTCCTCGCGGAAGGTCACCGAGGTCACATTCGGTTTATCGACCACGGAATCGATGATGCCGAACCTGATCTTGGGATATTGCGCGGCTACATTGTTCAACGCATCGGCCATGAGGAAGCCGACGGCCCAGATCATGTCGTAGCCCTGTTCGGCCAGACTCTTGAGGTTCGGGATGTAATCCTCGGCCTTCTTGGACTCGAGGACCTTCACCTCGGCTCCGTATTCCTTCTTCAACATCTGCATGCCGTCCCAGGCGGCGTCGTTGAAACTCTGGTCGCCCAGGCCTCCGATGTCCGTGACCATGGCAAAGCGGAGCTTGTCCGCACCGGTGGCGGCTAAGGAGATCAAAAGCGCCAAAATCAGGATCAAAACTCCCGGGACGACCGTTCTCTTAAACATTTCTGCCAACCTCCTCGCGCTATTGGCCCGACCAGGACCGGGCCGTTTTATACACCGGGTGAATATTCACCCTACGACCTAGGGAATCCTTCTTGGAAGGTGAAAAATTCCCGCCCTGGTACCTGACCTCAGCCACCCCCTCTTTTCTCCTGCGCCGGCAGCTCCGCCATCCCATAATCTTCGAGACAAACCTTTTCCACCGGGGGCAAGGTCCGCCCCAGGAAAAACGATCCCAGAGCACGGAACCGTTCGGGTGAACCGCTGACTACAAACCGATCAGGCGAGGTCCGCGCCGGAACCAAGGCTCCCAGATCCCGCAGGATTTCGATGACCCGGTCCACCACGGCCACCGCCGGATCTACCCGTACCACCTCCGGATGGAGCATCTCCGCCACCACCGGATCGAGGAAAGGATAATGCGTGCAGCCGTAGACGAGGGTATCGATCCGCCGCTCCCGAAGGGGAGCAAGATAGGCGTCCAAGGCCTTACGAACCTCTTCCCCTTCCACGATGCCCGCCTCTACCATCGGCACGAGGGCCGGGCACCCCACCGTGGTCACCTCGGCCGTGGGGAGAAGGGACCGAATGGCCCGTTCGTAAGCCCCGCTTCTGGCCGGCGCCTCGGTGGCCAAAACACCGATCCTCCCCGTCCGGGTGCCCTCCACCGCCGCCATGGCGCCGGCGGTAAGTACCTCAACCATCGGTACGGGGATCTCCGCGGCCAGGACCGGCAATGCCAGAGCCGAAGAGGTATTGCAGGCCACGACGATCATCTTCACCCCCTGATCTAATAAAAAGCGAGAGATCTCCCGACCGAAGGCCACGATCTCTTCCGGAGAACGATTCCCATACGGAAGCCGGGCCGTATCGCCGAAATAAACCACGCTCTCCTCGGGAAGGCGACGGGCCAGCTCCCGCACGACCGTCAGCCC
>JAAYXC010000151.1 GCA_012516115.1 Bacillota bacterium
CCACCTTGACCCCCTGGCCGAACATCCTAAGCGTATGGGCGATGATCTCGACCGGGTAGATTCCGCCGAACTTCTTCGACATCCCCCGCTCGGCCCCGGAGAGCACATGGGTGGCGGTTATCACCTTGCACCCGGCCCGGAGGAGTTCCTCCCGCACCTCTTGCGGCATCTCGTTTTTCCCCGGCCCCACAAAGCCGAAGGCGTGGGTCACCACCACCAGGTTGAACTCACCCGCATAGGGCAGAAAACGGCGGGCCGTGGCCCCGCTGGCGCTCGCCACGACGAGATGGCGGATCCCCCTTTCGCGCGCCGCCGCCACGGCCAACTCCACCACCGCCTCGGTATTGGCCGGACCGCTCGTGGGAAAAAGTTTCATCGTCCTTCCCCTCCCTTGTCGGTTTTTAGTTCATCTACTCCCCCATTCCTCTTTTTCCTCCTTACCGGCGGCAAGGACCCCGGTCGGGGACGGGCCGGCTGCCGGCGGCCCCAGGACCACCCGGACGCGGTGCCGGCCGCCGTCGTCCAACAGAGGGATGGCTTCTTCCTGCCACGGCCGGCCGTCGAACTCCACCGCGGGGGCTTCCCCCCTTGTCACCTCGATCTCGTAGACGCTCTCCCCGAAGCGGTAGACCATGGCATACCCCGGCCAGTCCGCCGGGATGACCGGTTGCAACCGGAGGGCGCGCCCCCGGCGTTTGAACCCCAGGACTTCCTCGATCCAGACCCGGTACATCCAGCCGGCGGAACCCGTGTACCAGCTCCAGCCCCCGCGTCCGCGATAGGCCGGGTGGGTATAGATATCGGCCGCCAGGACGTAGGGCTCCACTTTATAGCGGTCGACCTCTTCGGGGGTCCGCGTCCGCTCCACCGGGTTTACGGACTGCAGCACGGCCACGGCGCGCTCGCCCTCGCCCCGCCGGGCGAAGGCCATGGCGAGCCACAAGGCGGCATGGTTATACTGGCCGCCGTTCTCCCGTACCCCCGGCGGATAGGCCTTGATATAACCGGGATCGGCCGGGTGGGTCTCGTCGAACGGCGGCCAGAAGAGGGGGAGAAGCCGCGCTTCTTTCCACCAAAGCCTCTCCTCGACCGAAGCAAGGGCGCGCGCCACCCGGTTTGGGTCCCCGCCCGCGATGGCCGCCCAGGACTGGGCGATCGAGTCGATCCGGGCCGCGGGTTCCCCCGCCGCGCCCAGGGGGGTGCCGTCGTCGAAATAGGCCCGGCGGTACCAGGCGCCGTCCCAGGCCGCCCGTTCCACCGCCCGGACCAATGATTCGGCGAGATGTTCGTACCGCCCGGCGTCCTCGACCTTTCCCACGATCTCCGCCAGCTCGGCCATCCCGCGGAGGACTTCCGCCAGAAACCACGCCAGCCAGACGCTTTCGCCCCGGCCTTCCGTCCCCACCCGGTTCAAACCGTCGTTCCAGTCGCCGCTTCCGATCAAGGGGAGGCCGTGCGGCCCGCTGGTGATGCCCCGTTCCACCGCCCGCCGACAGTGTTCGTATAGCGTACCGTCCTCCATGGCCGCGGCCGGGACGAGGTAGACCTCGTCCTCCTCCGGAGCCAGCGGCCGTCCTTCGAGGAAGGGAAGACGCTCGGCGAGGATGCTCCCGTCCCCGGTCACCCGCACATATTGCGCGGTGGCATAGACGAGCCAGAGGAGGTCGTCCGAACACCGCGTCCGCGTCCCGGCCCCCGAATGGGGATGCCACCAGTGCTGGACATCGCCTTCGGTGAACTGGCGGCCGGCCGCGCGCAGGATGTGTTCCCGGGCCAGTCGGGGCCGGGTGTAAACGAGGGCCAGCACGTCCTGGAGCTGGTCGCGGAAACCGTAGGCTCCCCCCGACTGGTAGAAGGCCGAGCGGGCCCAGAGCCGACATCCCAGCGTCTGATAGAGGAGCCAGCGGTTTAAAAGAAAGTCCACCGAGGGCAGGGGAGTCCGGACCTGGATCGTCCCGAGAAGACGATCCCAAAAGGCCCGCGTGCGGGCCAGGGCTTCTTCCGTGCGGGCCGGGTCCCGGTAGAAACGGATGAGTCGTCTGGCCTCCTCTATGCCGGGCGCTTCGCCCAGAAGGAAGATTAACTCCGCCGATCTACCCGGTTCCAGTTCCAGGACGACTTGCTGGGCGGCACAGGGATCGAACCCCGCTCCCGTCCGGCCGGAAAGGTGTCTCCGCGTCAAGGCCGCGGGATGGGCGAGGGAACCGTTCCGGCCGATGAATTCCGTGCGATCGGCGGTAAACCAGGTGGCGGCCGGTCCGAGGGCGGCAAAGGCCACCCGTTCGCCGAACTCCGCGCGGTAGGTATTCCGGGCCAGGACGGCCCGGCCGGTGGGATCCCATTTGGTGACGATCTGGGGAGCGGTCTCCTCCCGATCGGACCCCAGCGTCCATTCGTTATAGGCAAAGACGGCCAGGCGCCGGCGGCGGGAAGAGCGGTTGTAAAGCCTGAGCCTGGCGATCCTGATGGGAGGCGCCTCCTCCTCGTCGACGGGGACGAAGACGGGGAGTTCCTGGTCGAGGGCATGGCCGTTGTGTTCGAAGACCGTATAACCCTGCCCGTGGCGGGTGCGGTAGGGCTCGCCCTCCCGTACGGGAAGAGGGGTAGGACTCCAGAAGACGCCGGTCTCCTCGTCCCGGAGATAGAGGATCTCACCCGCCGGGTCGGCTACCGGGTCGTTGCTCCAGGGGGTGAGCCGGTTGGCCTGGCTGTTCAAAGACCAGGTGAAGCCGCCGCCCGCTTCGGAGACCATGGTCCCGAAGGCCGGGTTGGCCAAGATGTTCACCCAGGGGGCGGGAGTGGCGGCACCGGGCGCGAGATAGACCGCATATTCCCGACCGTCGGGGGTAAAGCCGCCCAGGCCGTTGAAGTAAGGAAGGGCCAGGAAAGGCAGGGGGGCCGATGGCTCCTCTCCGCCCCGCCGGCCGGGTTTGAACCGGGTGGGAAGTTGCGGGTTGACCACGGGTGCGGCCAGTTGCTGGGCCAGCGGACCGCGGGCGGCGACCAGAACGACCCGGGCCACCGCCAGAAGGAGGGCCAGGTCCTCCCGGGGCATCTGGTTCGTGGTCCGCAGGAAGACCCCACCCGCTCGCGCGGGACCGGTATAGAGGGAGGAATGGAGTTGGAGAAGACGCTGGAGCTCTTCCTGGAGGGGTGGCGCGTAACTCGCCCGCTCACCGTTTAAGATCACCAGGTCGGCGGCGAGCCCCTTCCGGCGCAGGTAAACATGGGCCAAAAGGAGCTCCCGGATGACCGCAAGTTCGCTGGGATCCTCGACCAGGACGAGGATGATGGGGAGATCGCCCGAGATCCCGTGGGCCCAGAGCCTGTTCTGGCCGAGGGGATTCCTACGAAGACGTTCGTCCGCCGGCCGTAGCCGGGGATTGGGATAGAGGAGATGGCCGGCCAGCTCTTGAAAACGCTGGACATCCTCGGCCCGAAGGCCCAAATGGCGTAGCTCCAGTTGGGCATGGGTCCAGGCGTGCTGGACGGCGTTCTCCAGGGCGGCCGGAGACCGGTATCTCTCCGCCAGGGTCAGGATCTCTTCTTTCGTCCCGGCGGCGATGGTAACGAAGGCCAGGTCGATCTTCTGCCCCGGGGGTAGGGTCAACCCCACCCGCAGGCTGAAGATGGGGTCGAGCACCGTCCCCACCGTCCCCGAGAGTTGCCGACGCAGGGCCACCGGATCCCGGGGTGACCGGAGGCGGCCCAAGAAACGGGCGCGGTCGGTTTCGTACTGGACCTCCACCGGAGACTTTTCCGTTACCACGAAATGCGCGGCGAAGACCGCGGGCTCCCCCGGTCGGCGGGTGCGCCGCCGGGCCAGGAGCCCCTTCCCACCCGGGAGGACTTCGGGCTCGATGAAGAGCTTGCTAAAGGCCGGGTGGGCCCGATCGGCCGCGTGGGGGGCGAGCGCCAGCTCCAGGTAACTCGTTACCTCCAACCGTCGTCGGCGGCCCGTATGGTTGATGAGGCTGATCCGCCGGATCTCGACCGGATCCCCGGGGGCCACCACCACTTCCATCCCCGTCTCGATCCCGGCATCGTGGCGCCGGAATTCCACCCGGTCGGGCGCGAACTTGACGCCGTAATGGCGGCCGCCGTGGCCGAGGGGCTGATAGGCGGCGGACCAGATCAGGTCTTCGTCGACCTCTCGGAGGTAGATGAACTCCCCCCACGCGTCGGAAGTGGTATCCGCCCGCCAGCGGGTGAGATCGAGGTCCCGCCAGCGGAGGTAACCGCTTCCGGCGTTGGTGATCATGAGTGATAGTTCACCGTTGGCCAGAAGATGGGCCCGGGGGGTCCTGGTATTGGCCGTCATCAGACGGTCGCGGGCCGGAGGCCCGCC
>JAAYXC010000152.1 GCA_012516115.1 Bacillota bacterium
AATTACATGTGATTATCCCATTTTTAATAATCTTTTCTCTTTGCCACCTCCTTACAGCCAGACCTGGGGTTACACCCTACCCCCGTTTTTTCCATCGGCTTAAAGGAGGTAAAACTTTTGCCCTACCGCGCCAACCACCCGCCGTCCACGGGCAAGATCGCCCCGTGGACGTAATCCGAGGCGGCGGAGGCCAGAAAGACCACCGCCCCCTGGAGATCCGCCGGCTGCCCCCAGCGGCCGGCCGGGATACGGGCCGTGATCTCCGTGTAACGTTTCTCGTCCGCGCGGAGAGGGGCCGTGTTATTGGTGACCATATAACCCGGGGCGATGGCGTTGACGTTGATCCCATGCGGCGCCAGCTCGTTGGCCATGGCCCGCGTGATCCCCGCCACCCCGCTCTTGCTGGCGGTATAAGAAGGGACGCGGATGCCACCCTGGAAGGAGAGCATGGAGGCGATGTTGATGATCTTGCCGCCCGTACCCTGCTTGATGAACTGCCGCGCCGCGGCCTGGCTGAAGAAGAAGACCGTTTTGAGATTGATGTTCAAAACATCGTCCCAGTCTTTCTCGGAAAACTCCAGAACTTCCGCCCGCCGGATGATGCCGGCGTTGTTGACCAGAATATCGATCTTGCCGAAATTGGTCACGGCCTGTTCGATGATGCCGGGGATGGGAGCGATGCTTAAAAGATCGGCCTCGATCTCCAGGAAACGTCGACCGAGTCCCCGCACCCGGGCGGCGGTCTCCGTGGCCTCCACATAATCCACGCCCACGATGTCGGCCCCGGCCTCGGCCAGGGCGATGGCCATGCCCTGCCCCAGTCCGGTGCTGCATCCGGTGACGATGGCCACTTTACCCGCGAGATTGAACTTATCCAGGATCATCGTCTCTCCCCCGATCGTTGAAAATATAAGGACACAAAGGCAGAAAACCCCACGCGGCGGTTTCATCGCCGATTCCGCAGGACCAGGTCCCAAAGCCGGGATTCAGGCCAGCTCTGCGTACGATACGCCATCCATATCGCCGAAGGTCTGGTTCTCGCCGGCCATCCCCCAGATGAAGCTGTAGTTGGTCGTCCCCACCCCGGCGTGGATGGACCAGCTCGGGGCGATGACCGCTTCCTCGTTGCGCACGATGAGGTGTCTCGTCTCTTTGGGCTCGCCCATCAGGTGGACGACCAGCCCCTCGGGCGGGAGATCGAAGTAAAAATAGACCTCCATGCGGCGCTCGTGGGTATGACAGGGCATAGAATTCCAGACATTGTTGGGTTCGAGGGAGGTAAGCCCCATCACCAGTTGGCAACTCTTTACCCCTTGCGGGTGGATGAATTTATAGATGGTCCGCTCGTTGGACTCCTTAATGGAACCCAGGTGGGTCGCCTCGGCCCGACCGAGATCGATCTTCTCCGTCGGATAGGCCCGATGCGCGGGGGTGCTCAAGAAAAAGAATTTGGCCGGGTGCGCCGGGTCCAAGCTGGCGAAAAGGACCTCCCGCGTCCCCTGGCCTATGTACAGGGCTTCCTTGGTCCCGAGCTCATACCGGGTGCCGTCGGCCGTGACCACCCCTTTGGCGCCGATGTTGATAATGCCCAGTTCCCGTCGTTCGAGAAAGTATTCGGCTTTTAT
>JAAYXC010000153.1 GCA_012516115.1 Bacillota bacterium
CCCTTATAGCGGGAGGATGAGCGTCAATATCGTCCTGGGTTTCCTCGTCCGCCATGGGGAGATCGTGGGGAGGATCAAAAACACCATGCTCGCCGTGGACGTCTTCGCCCTCTTCCGGGGGGAGGGCCTCCTGGCCTTAAGCAAAGAGACGGAAGAGGTCACAGGCAGCATGGTGTTACCTTTTGTGCTGGCCGAGGAGATCGACCTGATGACTCCACGCTAGCCCTCTACTCTATCTCCGTTCTTTCCTCCATTTCTTCCTCCGCTCCTTCGGGGGTGATTGGTGTTTCCTCTTCTTGCTCGGCCGGGAGGGCGAACCCCCGCAGTCCGGTGCGGGCGGCGCGAAGAACCATCGACTGGTGAACCGCGTCTACTTTCCGGTTTTTATGCAGGCGACTTCCGAGGAAATGAATACAGAACTGGCCGGGGAAGTCGTTGTCGTAGATCGACTGCCCGCCGTGCGGCATGCCGTTCATCGAAGCGGCGATGTACCGCCCCTCCAGTTCCACCAGGATGGCCCGCCGATCCCAGGACCAGCGACCGCCGTAAATCTGTTTCATAATATAAGTATCCTGTTTGGTCAGAGGTTCCACATCGGCATGTTCGGTGCCGTAAAGGCGTTTCACCAGGAAGGAGAGGCCGGTCTCGATGGCGTAGACGCGGGCCGTCGTGCCGCGCGGCCACATCTTATTGGCCAGTTCCCAGGAAAGGAGGCTTACCGTTCTCCCTCCACGACTCAGAAGCTGCGCATTCTGCCGGGAAAGCAATTCCTCGATGGCGGCCATGGTCGCCGGTCCGGCAATTCCGTCCACCTTTAACCCATAAGCGCGTTGAAGGTCTTTTACCGCCGTCTGGGTCAGGCGACCGAAATACCCGGTAGGTGCGGCACGGAAGAAGCCGAGCCGGGCGAGTTTCTCTTGGAGGATCAAGACCTCACGGCCTTTGTCCCCCGGTCCGAGAACCGCTGCCCGGGCCATCCAGGCCACCAGGAAACACCCGAGTACGGTAAAAAGAAGAAACCGTGGCCGTCGATCCATGTTTTCGCACCTCCGGCCCGTCTATCGAAAAGTGGACAACGCTATTATTCTCCCCCTTGCCGACGAAATCCTTTGGCATCATCTGTTAATAAATCGTGGGTGGGCCGACGAAAGGGTCATAGGGCGGCTAAAGGCCGCTTTGCCCATCCTCGATCAAGCCCTTCTCTCGAAGAAGAATTCTGGAGGGGGTCGGAAAAGGGATCGCAGATGTTCAAACTCGGAAACAGCTTTCCCCGATGAACTCGCGAAGGATGGAATTGGTCGGGACTTCGGCCGCCCCCAGGGGCAGGAAATAGGAGAGGAACTTCAAGAGCCGCTTGGCCTCGCTGTATTCCTCCACCTCCGGACCGATCTCCTGCAGAAGGGGTTCGGCGAAAGGTTTCAGGACCGAAAGCTCATAGGGCAGGGCGGAGTTGAACATTACGTCGGCCTCTTCCTGGAAGGGGAAGATGTTCCGCTCCTCCCCCCGCCGCACACCGGCCCAGAGCCTGAGGGTCTGGAGGGCCGCGTGGCCGCGGAACTTATGGTCCCGGACGATCCGCCTGAGGATGCGGGTATCGGTGGTCGGGATCCGGTTATGATGATCGATGTTAAGCTGGGTCAAAGCACTCACGTAGATCTTGAATTTCTCCTCCCGGGGGATGGCCGGGGTCAGCCGTTCGTTTAAGGCATGGATCCCTTCGACCAGAATGAGACCATCCCGGGCCGCCAGGCGCAGACGCCGACCCACCGGCGCCGGCCGGCCCTGCACGAAGTCGTACCGGGGTACCTCGACCTCCTCCCCGCGTAGGAGGGCCAAGAGTTGGCGGTTGAAGAACTCAAGGTCGATGGCTTCCAGCGCCTCGAAGTCCGGCTTGCCGTCTTCGCCCCGCGGGGTGAGCTCCCGGGGAACGAAGTAGTCATCGAGCGAGATGGTCACCGGCCGCAGCCCGAGGACGCGAAGCTGGATGGCCAGCCGCTGAATAAAGGTGGTCTTACCGGAGGAAGAGGGCCCGGCGATAAAGACCAACCTTGCCCGTTCACGATTAAGGTAGATCATATCCGCGATCTGGGCGATCTTCTTCTCGTGCAGCGCTTCCGAGACGCGGATGAGGTCGGGTCCGTTCCCTGCGGCGATCTGGTCGTTTAAGGCCCCCACGTCATCGATCTCGAGGATCTGGCCCCAGCGTTCGAACTCGTAGAAGATGCGGGCCAGTTTGGGCTGGTCGACGAAAGACGGCAGGCGGGTAGGGTCTTCCGGCAGGGGAAAACGAAGAAGGAAGCCCGGCTTGTAAAGCTGCAAACCGAAGACCTTGAGGTAGCCGGTGCTCGGCACGGTATAGCCGTAAAAGTAGTCCGGAAAATCGCCGCACCAGTAAACCTTGACCGTCGGCGTGGTACGGTAACGCAGAAGACGGACCTTGTCCTCCTGGCCGTCCCGGGCGAAGAGATCGATGGCTTCCGCCACCGGGATCTCGGTCTTTTGAAAGGGTTCGTCCCGGGCGATGATCGCGGTCATCCGCGCGGCCAGGGCCTCGATATCTTCCGCGGTGAGCTCGCGGCCGTGGTGGATCTCCCCGAAGAGCCCTTTACAAAGGGAGTGCTCGATGGTGACCCGGGCCCCGGGGAAAAGCTCCCGCACGGCACGGATCAAAACGAAGGAAAGGCTGCGGGCATAGATACGGGTACCGTCCGGGTGGGTGAGATCGATCCAGGTCACCACGGCGTCCCCGGTGGGGACGAACCACAGGTCGCGCAGGTCGTTGCCGACTTTGGCCCCCACGATCGGCCCGCGTTCGGGCCGGACGAAGTCACGGCTTATCTCGGCCAGGCTTAGCCCGGGCGCATATTCATAGACTCTCCCTTCGATGGTGAGACGGATCTTATCCATCCCCTGCCTCAACTCCTTGCCGGAAATCACTCTTCCCATTCTATGATGAACAGATCTTAAAAGAAGATTTGATTAATTCGGCAAGAAAAAAGGCTTCTCCTTCTAACAAACCGCCGGTCGGAGGGATAGCGGATTAAAAATTTTTGGTTAAGAACAATTAATCACCAAGCCGTCATAGGCTAAAGCTACTTCCGGGGGTAATTCCCGGTTGGTAGTCTCATAATCTAATTCATGGGTAAGATGGGTAAAAAAGGTTTGCAGCGGCCGTACATCGGCGACCACCGCCAAGGCCTGTTCCAGGTTAAAATGGGTTTCATGCGGCCGCCGCCGGATGGCCCCCAGAACCAAGACCTCAAGCCCCCGTAAAAGTTCCCGGGAGGATGGCGGTAGTTCACTGCAGTCGGTAAGATAGGCAAACCCTCGTATCCGGTAACCATAGACCAAGAGCCGTCCGTGCCGGGCGGGGATGGGGATGACGGTCTCGCCCAAAAGCGGAAAGGGCCCCTCGACAGGGCACAAGGTGAGATCGGGCTTACCCCCGCCCCCCTGGGTGGTGGGGTCGAAGATATAGTGCCAACGGGCCCGGATGTCGGCCATCGCCTCCCGGTGGCCGTAGACCGGGATGCTCCCTCCGGCAAGTTCGTTAAAGCGCCGCAGGTCGTCGAGGCCCGCGATATGGTCGGCATGGGTATGGGTTAAAAGCACCGCGTCAACCCGGCGGAGGCCAAAGGTTAAGGCCTGCAAGCGCAGCTCGGGCGGGGTATCGATGAGGACGGCCCCACCCGGCAGCTCCAGGTAGGCGGCGGTCCGGTGGCGGCGGTTGCGCGGGTCCGGGGAAGTACAGACCGGACAGTCGCAGGCGATCGTGGGTACACCGTGGGAGGTGCCGGTACCGAGGAGGGTGACGCGAAGGGGCAAGGGGGCATCCCTCCGGAGATAATACTTGATTAATTATAGCACTAGGAGGGTTGGAAAACTATACAGTCTTAGAGGAGGCTCCGGCCTATAACCTTCACCTCCTCTAAGTAAACAGCCTTTAATACCTTAAGGATGCTTGTGTTATATTTGCATTATATAATATAATCTCAATCCTCATCTTCTATCACTTATTTAATATAATTTAACTTCATCAATCGTCCCCCAGCCGTTTGTCCTGGCCGCGTAATACCAAACTTTAATCTTAGCTCCCGCAGTTGCCTCAAATTCGATAATGTATTTTTGGTACATACCGTCATTGTTAATATAAGTATCCCCAACCTCTTGGCCGTTCACGTCAACACCAATCCAGATGTCGTTAGAAATATTGGTGGCACAAAAGGCTTCGAGAGTATATTTTCTAGTGGCCGGAGCTGTAACCATTTGGTAGATGGCGACATCTTGGAAAGTATTAGGATGAAGATAGGCGTCGTAACGACCTTCATACGGATAGTTCGTTTCCACACCGGCGAGAGAAGTGTTCCACTCTGCCTGCCATGGAGCGAGGCTGCCCGTCTCGAAACCGGGGTTGGCCAACAGATTCTCGCCGCTCACAGGGTCTGTACGCTCCAAGACTACATCATCGACATTAATCCATTTTCCTCCCGGAGAATCCGACCAGAAAGCTATCTCAATTTTATTATTAGTCACATTGATATTAGGAATGGTTATTCTAATCCACTCTGTACTCGCCGGGATGTTATGATTAATCTTCGGACCCCCGTAATTTTTTACCTGCATCTGGGCTGCGTACTGGCCGCCGGAACTTTTCACCCAGGCGGAGAGAGAGTAATTACCGTTGGGGATATTATTGATAATTTGATAGGTATAAGCCTGGTAATAAACCGACGAGTAATGAGCGAGCCTATTGCCCGTCCGGCCTCCCGGTTCCAGATAATTGGAACCCGAATAGCCGCCCGCCACCCAGGAACTCATCGTCGTCCCCGAATAGTCGAAATTTCCGTTCCCGACATAATTCCGTGGACCATCGTAACTCGCACCGGTGACTACGTAAGTGGTGATTGATTTAGCCTTGGCGGTGGCGGTAAAGGTTTTATTCACCACCGGAATCTCCCCAAGTTGCGCCAGGTTTTCCGTGGCAGAAGGCCGGTAAGGAGTAACAGGCCCGAGCACATTTGAAAATTACGTA
>JAAYXC010000154.1 GCA_012516115.1 Bacillota bacterium
AACCCGGCGGTGGTGGTCCTCAGCGCGGATGGCTCCGCCTCCACTCGGTCCGTCCTTTTCAAGGCGGCTTTTCCGGAGCGTTTTTTTAACCTTGGGGTAGCCGAGGGGAATATGACGGCCGTTGCCGCGGGGCTGGCGGCCTGCGGTAAGATCCCGTTTGTGGACACCTTCGCCATTTTCGCCACCTTAAGGGCCGGGGACCCCCTCCGTTCCCTTATCGCCTACGTGAACCTCAACGTCAAGATTGCCGCCGGTTACAGCGGCGTCTCCGACTCTTACGACGGGGCAAGCCATCAATCCGTGGAAGAGCTGGCTCTTGTGCGCGCCCTGCCCAACTTTACGGTGATCGTGGTAGCCGATGCCCATGAAGCACGGTGGGCGGTGCCGGTGGCCGCATCATTTAAAGGCCCGGTATATATCCGTTTAAGCCGGGCGGAAGTCCCCCTTCTTTCTTCCGGCCCCCGGCCGCTTGTCTTGGGCCAGGCCTACTTGTGGCGTCCCGGGGGAGATTTAAGTATTGTGACCACGGGTTATATGGTCCACCGCGCCCTGAGGGCGGCCGAGATTCTGGCCGGGCAGGGTGTTGAGGCCCGGGTCATAGAGATCCATACATTAAAACCCCTTGATACCGAGACGTTGCTTCAGGCGGCCCGGGAAACGGGGGCCGTCTTGACCGTGGAGGAACACAGCATTTACGGGGGGCTTGGCGGCGCGGTGGCCGAGGCGTTATCCGCGCGAGGCGCCCGGGTACCCATGCGGATCATGGGTTTTCCGGACCGTTTTGGAGAATCGGGCGGTTACGATGAAGTACTCGATAAAATGGGGCTTGCGGTCGAGCATATCGTGGAGAACGCCTTGGCGTTATTAAAAGAGAAAAAAGCCGTGTGTAGATAAAAAGCGGAGTATAACAAAATGGTAAGGTCCATGCAAGAGATTATCTTCGAACTCTCCGCGGCCCGAATCACCGTTCGCCTGCCCCAAACGGCCGAGGTCCTTCGGATGAACAAAGCCCCTCCCCTCTCGGACCCCGCGGGAGCGATCCGGGATGCTCTCGTCCACTCCATCGGCAGCCCCGGTTTGGCGGAAATCGTGCGGGCCAAATTGGCGGCCAACCCGGTGGCAAAGGCCGTGGTGGTCGTTTCGGACAACACGCGTCCGGTGCCCTATCGCGGGGAAGACGGGATTCTCTGGCCCGTCTTGGCCGTGCTTTTGGAAGAAGGCATGCGGCCGGAGAATATTACCGTCCTTGTCGCCACCGGGACCCACCGGCCGCTTACCGAGAAAGAGCTCCGGGCCATGCTCGATCCCCGGGTCTTCAAATGCGGCATCAGGATCAAAAACCACGACTGCCGGGACAAGGCCGCCCTGGCCTATCTCGGCACCACGGCCAGGGGAAGCAAGGTCTATGTAAACCGGGAGTATCTCGCCGCCGACCTCAAGATCTTGACGGGCTTGGTGGAGAGCCATTTTATGGCCGGGGTCTCCGGCGGCCGCAAAGCGATCTGTCCGGGACTCGTGGGGGAAGAGACGACTTATATTTTTCACGGCGCCGAGATGCTTTCTTCGCCGCAGGCGCGCGACTTGGTTCTCGAGGGCAACCCCTGCCATGAGGAGGCGCTGGAAATAGCGCGGATGGCCGGGGCCGACTATATCGTCAACGTGACGATCGACGCGCACCGCCGCCTTACCGGTGTCTTTGCCGGTGATCTTGAGGAGGCCCATGCCCGGGCCGTGGCCCACCTCAAAGAATACGCGCTCATCCCGGTGGAGAAAGAATACGACGTGGTGGTCACCCACGCGGGTTTCGTGGGGGTTAACCATTACCAGGCGGCCAAGGCGGCGGTCTGCGCCGTCCCCGTGCTTAAACCCGGCGGAAGGTTGATCCTGGTCGCCAACCATACCGATCCCGACCCGGTGGGAAGCCCACAGTACCGGACCCTTATCCATCTTTTAAAAATGGCCGGGGCCGAGGCTTTCACCGCACTTATCCAGGCCAGGGAGTGGGTTTTTATTCCGGAGCAATGGCAGGTCCAGATGTGGGCCAAAGTTTTTACTAAAATTCCCATGAACCACCTTATCTACTTTGCTCCGCAATTGGCGGCCGAAGACTACGCCATCATCCCCGCCGAAGACGGAAACCGATTCTTACCGCCCAATAAACGGTATCGGGCGAAATCATCTCTTATCGCGCGGGTGGTAGAAAATGCCGTGGCAGAAATCTGGCAGGAAGGGATGAGCATGGCTTGCCTGCCGGATGGGCCTTATGGGATACCGTGGGTGGAGGAATAATGTTCTGTGCATAAACTTTAATAAATCTCGGGCAGCCCACGGT
>JAAYXC010000155.1 GCA_012516115.1 Bacillota bacterium
AACCGGCGCAGTACCCCATGGCGCGACCGGTCATCGGACCCAAGCCAAGAGGACCCGTACCGTCACCACGCGGCATTTTCCTCACCTCCTTACGGTTAACGTCATGTTATGAAACTAATTTCATTATAGCCCTGTTTTGAACTAAAGTCAATAACAAAACTTGTAAAACATGGTCCGTTCAATGATCGCATGGATTCTTCCCCAAAACCAAGCTTCCGGTCAAATACGCCTCGACCAGCTCTTCCGGCGTGCCTTCGCCGGCGCCGGTCACCGTCTCGATCCCGGCCCGGGCGAATAACTCCTGGGCACGACGTCCCATTCCGCCCGCTATCACGTGCGTCACCCCCAGTTCCGCGAGCCACACCGGGAGGATCCCCGGTTCATGCGGGGGTGGGGTTATGGATTGTTTCCCGATTACCCGGCCTTCGTCCACCCGGATCAGGGTAAATTCCGTACAATGGCCGAAGTGCCGACAAACAGCCCCGTTCACGGTGGGAACGGCGAATACCAGCGTGCTCAACGACAAGACCTCCTTTGCGATCAAATCCAATGCTCTTCGACGTTTTCCCCTAAAGACTCCGGCAACCGCCCGTCTTTATATGCCGCCACCGCTTCGGCCACGGTCATCCCAAAAGCGGTATAAACCCGGATCCCGTTGGCCCACAAGACTTTGAAGGCCTTGGGGCCGATGTTGCCGCTGATCACCACTTCCACACCGCACTGGATCAGGTTCTGCGCCGCCTGGATACCGGCACCCTGCGCGGACTGAGGGTTTTTCTGCGTAGGCCTCGGCCAGCTTGCCGTCGTGCGGTATCCGCGCCAAGACCGGGACGCCTCGTTGCCGGCAGATCTCCTCGATTAGCCCGTCGCCATCCCCGCTCCGGTTGATCACCACCCCTTTGGGTATGCCCAACGCCTCCACCACCGTGAGCGCCGCCTCAAGATCATGACGGCCGAAGAGGGTCGGCTCGGTCAAAAGCAGGCAATAATTCGCCCCGGCCACGGCCGCCACCATGTTGCAGGAGGTGCCCGGCGGCGAGTCCACTATCGCCAAGTCTTCTTTAACCGCTTTGCGCTTCAACTGTCGTATGAGCGGCACGCCGCTCGTCTCGCCTACGTTCAGGCGTCCTTCGAGCAGACGGATATCACCCCGCGCGAAACGACTAATGACGCCGATCTCTCTTTCTCCCTCCCGGATGGCCCCGTGTTTACAGACCAGCTGACAGGCGCCGCAACCATGGCAGAGCTCGGGAAAAAGCAGGTGGCCTCGGTTTCCGACCACGAGCGCGTTGAACCGGCAAGCGCGGGCGCAGTGGCCGCACCGCGCACAGGCGTCTTCGGCGAAGGTCGGCACCATTACCTTGGCCGGCTCTTTCCCCATCGGCTCTCCGGCCAAGAGAACCTGGCAGTTCGGTTCCTCGACGTCCGCGTCGATTAAGGTCAGGGGGCCACCGGTAAGCGCGAGGCCGAGGGCGACCGTGGTCTTCCCCGTACCACCCTTGCCGCTGGTGATGGCGATTTGCACGATCGATCACCCGTTATGAACTAATTTTCATATTAAGTGCAAAAGGCCGCCCATCGTTATTCTTCACCGTATTTCTTCCTCTCTCTTTTCTTCCGGTAACGCCGCACCTAACAAATACTCGGCGGCCCGCATCACCATACGCTGATGTTCGGCGTCCATCCGGCCGCTGCGATGAATCCGGCTACCGAGGAAATGCAAGCAGAAATGCCCGGGAAAGCCGTTTTTTATCGTATCCGCGCCATGGGGCATGCCGTTGATGGAGGCCCCGCATTGGAGACGCTCGAACCGGAAGATCGCCGGGCGCCTGGCCCATGACCAGGAACCTCCATACCACCCCTTGAGTATGGCCGTGTCCTCGGCGGTCAACGGTTCGACGTCCGCGTGCCAATGGCCGCCGGTGCGGATTATCCCGATCGTGGTGCGGCTCTTGGGGTCGGTAAGCCAGGCGGTATTCCCGCGCGGCCAGAATTTATCAATGGTTTCCCAGCTCAATAAGGGAGAGAGTAATTCTCTACTGGTGAGCGTTTTCCTGCCTCCGTAGAGGGCCGCCTGGCCCAGCGCCGCCCAAGTGGCCGGGCCTACCACACCGTCGACGGCCAGGCCCGCATCTTGCTGGAACGCGCGCACGGCCGCTTCGGTGCCCTGGCCGAAGTAGCCGTCGGGATCGCCCGCGGCCGGAAAACCCGCGTCCGCCAACCATTGCTGGAGCACGCGGACGATCTCGCCCCGTTCGCCCCGGTAAAGCAGGCCGCTTTGTTTTGATCCCCCGGTAAAGGTCAAGAAAGATAAAAACGCCAGCGTAATCAATATACGGTTGCGCATCGTATTCTCCATTATGAATTATTTTTCATAATTAAGGTAAAAAATTTTCACCCGGGAGTTTAATCGGTAATAGAATGAAACTGATTTCATTATAATATGCTCCCGGGATGGTTGTCCAGTCCCTAAACGGCCTCATGGCCCAAGCTACGGTGCTACTCGTTTGACTTCTCCGCTTTTAGAGGGTCATCGTTGGTCAAAAAGCGCAGAACGATGTTGGCATCAATCGCGGGCGGCCTTTTATTGATCCGTTCCTCCATCGCGACGTGGCGGGCCTTCTTAAAATCCTGGAGACCGCTGACGGCAATCTTCCCGCAGGTCGACGGCGCTTGCGGGCTTCTAGCCCTCTGAAGCGAAAGCCCGTTTCTCCCTTTCTCTTTTTAGATGCCTTCATCATCATACCATCCCTTGAGCCCGGCCGTGTCCTCGGCGGTCAACGGTTCAACGTCCGCATGCCAATGGCCGCTGGTGCGGATTATCCCGATCGTGGCGCGGCGCTCGAGGTCGGTAAGCCAGGCAGGAAACTTTGTCCAAAACGGCGAATTTTCCAACCATCGTTCGGAGGATAACCCGCGAAGGTGGGTTCACAACGGGAGGGAACGACATGCCGGAACCGCTGGTGGCGGCCAACCCCCAGGATGTCGGCAGGGGGGTTCTGGATGGGATCTTTTTATTTCTCCTGCCGTTACCCGTCCTCGTTTTTTGCTGGCTTTTTCGCCTCACCCCGTCGTATCCGCCCCTCGTAGCGGGCTTACAATTTGTTATGGTCGTCCTCCCCATGCTTGCTGCTTTTCTCTCCATGAAACGGAGGTTGGTTTTCTGCGATTCCGCGGAAACGCCCCTTACCGAGCAGACGTTCCGGTCGACCCTCGGTAGCGAAAAGATCGTGGTGGCCCTCGTGGCCCTGGCCATCTTCTTTGCCGGTCTGAGGCTATACTTTACGTACGGCCTCGATCCCCGTCTGGTTGTGATATTAACCTTCATCACCGGCCTAGCCGCCACCGTGGTGCTGGAGAGGGTCAGAGGTGTCAACAAGATACCCAGAGCCAAGGTGACGGTGGAAAGACCCGAAAAAGTCGCCCGGGAAGGACCGGATCCTGACCGGGCGGAAGAGTCGGCCGGTCCATGCCCGGAACCGATTGACGCGGAAGTCATCGCTCCCTCGCCCGGCTCGCCGCCGCCCGATCGCCCGGGGATGGATCATGAGCCGGTGCCGAAGCTTATCTCCTGGCCGGCGGTGGTCATCCTCTGCCTGGGACCGTTCGTCTTTCTACCTTTTTTCCGCCAAACCTTTCCCCACTACGGGCTATGGCCCGCGGCGCTGACGATCGTGGCCGGTATCTATCTCCTCCAGCACGGCATCTCGCGTTGGGACAGGCTGGTGGCCGGGGTTGGTCTGCTCTTCGCCGTGCTGGCTTTCATCGCCTTTCAGGTGGGGCTCATGGCCGAGAAGATCCCCGGCCCCCGGCCCGAATTCCGGGAACCGGCGGCGGCGCCTTTTGCGGCCTGGGTGTACAGCGTCATAGAAATAGCCGTCCTGTTGTTCTCCGTCATCCTTCACGAATGCGCGCACGGGATCGCCGCTTATCTGTCGGGCGACCCCACCGCCAAACGACAAGGGCGGATCTCCTTAAACCCTCTCCGGCACATCGATCTTTTCGGCAGCGTCTTCCTCCCGCTATTGCTCATTCTAAGCCGCGCGGGGACGGTCTTCGGCTGGGCCAAACCGGTGCCCGTGGACCCGGCGCGTTTCCGGCATGCGCGCCGCGGACGCCTGGCGGTCTCGCTGGCCGGCGTCATGACCAATCTGGGCTTGGCCGTCTTTTGCGGGAGCGCCCTGCAGGTCCTGGGCATCCTCCTTCATCTGCGCTATCCGGGCCTTGTCAGTAAAGGTTTCGCCATCCCCGGGGCGAGGGTGCTCTTTTCCGGGTTGCCCGATCCCGCCTTCTGGCAGATCCTAGCCGAAATCCTCAAGGCCGGTATCATCATCAACATGGTCCTCTTCATCCTGAATATCCTGCCCCTGCCTCCGCTTGACGGGTACGGGGTGGTCGAGGGGCTTATGTCCGAGCGGATCCGCGCCTTCCTCCAGAAGGCCCGGCCTTATGGGGCGGTCCTCTTTTTCATCTTGATCATGACCAGAGCCATTGACTATGCTTTATGGCCCGGTTTAATCAGCGCCACGGTCCTGACGGTAATCGCCGGCGCCGCGGCCAAGCTGGGGTGAGAAAACCCGCACGTCACGGGTGGTTCTGTATTTCCCTCTGAGGGATCGGTTCTTACGTCGTCTTTCCAAAATACGGAACTGATTGAGGCGCCGGTTTTCTCTCCCTGTTGCCGCAAAACAGGAATTTATCTGACCCATTCCGGCATGGAGGCAAAGCCAAGACACGGTCATGTACCGTTACGCGCGCCAAATCTCCCTTTCCGGTTGGGGTCTGGAAACCCAGTCCCGGTTGAGGAACGCCTCCGTTTTCCTGGCCGGTCTCGGCGGACTGGGTTCCGTCGTTGCCCTCTATCTGGCCGGGGCCGGAGTAGGGCGTATCGCTGCGTGGACGGTTTCGCGGCCAAGTTCCTGCTTAACGAATATTGCGTCGCCTCAGGCGTTCCGCGCTGGAGACGACGGAACCCTGGGCGCGTCAGGCCAGTCCGATCTGGACGCCATGGCGGACCACGAACGGGCGGCCTGGATCGCCCTGCTCGATCATTGCCTCGAGTCGTCGAGCGGGCAGCCTTCCCCGAAGTGAACGAAGACCGCCGCGGGATATGATCTCTTTATCGGGGTGGCCAGCGTGGTAACGACCCGATGTGGTCCGACGGTGGGCCAGAAGGCCGTTATCGCGATTACTGGCAGAGTTATTCCTTTGGCGAGCTGACCGAGACCGCAAAGACGCGCAACCCACCGAGGCGGAGGCGGTGCTTAACGGTTACCGTCTGCGTCGACGGCGGAAGCTCGATTGGCGGGAAGAAAGGGAAAGGGTCGTCGAAGCCTTTCGTAAAAACGCCTTCTTTATAGACGATCGACAAATCGAGGAGCTAGACGAAGAATTCGTGATCGACGAGACGAAGGTGACCTTCATCAAACTGGTTCCTCTCGTCGGAGGCTGAGTCCGCAGAACCACCGGCGGCGAACCCGCCCGGGCTGTCATTCCATCGTCCGCGAAGCCGGATAATCGCGGATGATTGTACGTTCTCTCGAAGTCCACCGGCCGATGGATTACCGTCAATTACCTTAAGGGAGACAAAGGATAACCCGGCCGCTTGGGGAATAGAATGGGGAAAAACCATTTACGGGAGGGCTTGTCATTGAAGAGACTGTTTATCCTGGTTTGCCTCTTTATGATGGCGGCGGCGCCACTTATGGCCAAGCACAAGAATAAAGGTGGGCCGAAGGAAGGGGCTGTACAACCGGCCCAGCCGGTGGACGTCGATTTCCTGGCCGTCACCTTCAACGTGGACCGCGCGGCGGTCATCCGGCTCAGCCGTTACGGCCTTGATACCCGCGAGTTGACGCTGGTCTTGTATTTGCACGCCGTGGTCGGCCGACCGCTCACCGAGGCCGATCTGCGCTTCATCGCCGCCGAGCGGAACTGGGCCCGGCTGGCGTGGTACTACGGCCTGCCGCCGGTGGTCTTCGAGGACGGGCTTTTGATCCTACGGCGCCCCTGGCGCGCGCGGGTGCACCCGCCCCTCGGCCGGAAGGAATACAGGCATCGGTATAAGGGTTTATACGAGGAGACACTCGAGATACGGCCGGGCAGGTACGAATATACATACCGGAACAAGCGCCTGGGCGTCGAGGAAAGGTTGGAGATCACCCACGACAAGTACGAATACAAGTACAAGGACCGCTTCATCGAGGAGAGGCTCCGGGTGGATCTGCGGACCTACCGCTACGAGTATAGCTACGAGAACCGGCGGACCGGCGAGGATGTGAGGCGATCCGGCCTCGGCCGGCCGTTGACGCCCGAGCTGCTCTACCGGCAGGTGTACCGGGAGAGGGAGCGGACTCCGGGGTTCAGGTTGACGGTAAAGTTCAACCTGGCGTTGGGCGGCGACTGGGAGAAGGATGAACCCTCAGAGGAAGAGCACGGAGATAAAGACCATGGTGAGCAGGATTAAGCTGCCCTTTATCACCCTCCCCAGGTAGGGCGAGAGGTAGTAGAAGGTGGCCGGAAAGAGGAGGAAAGAGACGATGACCAGGAACCGGCGAATCCGTTGACGTTTGGTGCTCAGACTTTCATGCCCCCGTTTCTTCATTTCGCTCGGCCAATAAGGCGAGCGCCTCTTCGGCCCAGGCGAGATAGGCGCCGTAGACGCGCTGGCCGAACCTGACCGTCAGCAGGTAAAACAGGTGATCCTCGTTCTCATCGAGGACGCCCCGGAGAGCGGCCTCGTAACCGCCCAGGACCGCCAATGCCCGTTCGTAACGGCGCTGGAACTCCCGGATGGTTCGGATATTCTGTTCCGTGGCCAAGGCGGCCTTGGCGCTCAATTTGCGCACCTCGGGCGCGGCAACGAGCCGCTCGAAATAGGCCCGGTCGAATTCGGCGGAGAGCGGGGAAGGCTTCTCCTTGGCCTGCCTGTAATACACACTAACCCCACGGGGGCGATCCACGCTGTGACCCCTAACCTGATGATGAACCAGGCCGGACCAGGGCCGTGGACCACCCGGCGGCCGGGAACCGCCCCTTGGTAGCTCGCCAAAACCCTCCCGGCAGGAGAAGATCCCCCGGATGAGATCATGATCGAGGGGATGAGCATGCCCGCCTTGCATCGCCTGCAATGGATCGACGCCCGGATCCGCGCCGGAGAATACCCGAACACCCGCCAGCTGGCGGAGCGGTTCGAGATCTCACGCTGCCAGGCGCAACGCGACTTCAACTATTTGCGCGACTCCCTCGGCGCGCCCCTGGCTTACTCCGCCAAACACCGCGGCTTTTATTACGAGACTGAGGCCTATGTCCTGCCGGGGCCCTATATCACACCCGCCCAGAAATTTCTACTGAACCGCATGGCTTCCTATTACGCCCAAGCCGCCCAGGGGTTCACGGAAGGCCACCCCGTCTACAGGGAAATGGCCGCCCTCTTCCGGCGGCTCGGCGGCGGTGAAGAGGCGGCGCCCGTGCCGGAAGCTCATGCGGGGACGTCGGTGCCCTACCGCACGATCCTGCGGCCCGCCTCCCCGCGGTTCAATCCCCGCCCTTCCAGCCTCGCCCCATATGAACGCGGCCGGGATGAAGAAGGCCGGATCATCTGTGAGTTCCATGACCCCCGGGCCTTCCTCGGCGCGCTCCTCGCCACGGGGCAGGCCCACCGGATCGAATGGCCGGATTGGCTGAGGCAGGCCTTCCTCGCGCTCCTCAAACAGCTCCTGGTGGCCAATACCCCTCCATCTAACGGCGAGTGAATCTTCCTCCGGCGCTCATGCATCATTTGATGGACCTCCTTTGCTATCTTGGGATCGACCGAGATTCGAAAGGAGGCTTCTTCAAATGAAGGACAAGGTTGAAAAGCAAAGGCGGACAACGGAGGCGAGGTTCTCCGGCGGCTGGACCACTTACCTCGGCGCGATGCAGGGGGTCCTCAAGGCGGCGGGCATGGGCGACTTTGATCTCCCTCGCCTGGCCGGCATGACCGGCCTGGGATTCCATCTCATCGTCGAGAAGGGATGCTGCCCGAGTTCGGTCACGGTCTATGACTGGCTGCACGAACACCTGATGGCCTTCGACCGGGTCGGCGTCCTCTCCGAGCTCTATGTGGCCATGCCCGGAGACCACACCTACGAGGCGGCCTGCCGCCGGGCGGTGCCCAAGGTCAAGGCGGCCCTCCACCGTGGCGTGGGCGTGGTCGTCTGGGGAGTCGATACCGCGGAGTTCGGCGTGATCTACGGATACGACGACGGCGACGGAGTCTTCCTCGCCGACGGGGTTGGCAAATGGTGGTCGCCGGCCGGCAGCGATCCCATCCTCTACGAAAACCTGGGCCGCTCGTGCGAGGTGCCGATCCTGCATTGCCAGATCCCCGTCGAGCAGGTCGCCTACGACCCGGTGGAGACCTACCGTAGTTCGCTGGAGTTTTACATAGCGCAGATGGAAAAAGAGTATCATGACAGCCCGAACTACAAGAGCGGTCTCCGGGCCTACGAGAATTGGCATGCGGCCTTGACAGGCGGCGGGTTTAACCCGTTGGGCGTGCGGTACCTGACGGCCGTCTACTGCGAGGCCAAAGAGTTGGTCGCGGAATACCTGCGGGACCTGACCAAGACTTGGTCCCTGGCGGGCTTGCCGGAGATCGCCGGGAAATTCGGGGAGATCTCCGGGGTCTACCGGGCCATGATGGCCGCTCTCGGCCAGGACTTCGCCGAAGGAGGCGGCTTCCTCGGCCGGCCGGTGACCGGAGACCAGGCCGCGAACCTGGCCAAGCTGGTCAAGGAAGCGAAGAAGCTCGAAGAGGAAGCGGTGGCGCTGGTCAAGGAAGCCCTGGCGGGAGCGGAAGCCAAATCGAAGGAGTGATGACCTCCATGAATACCCGGAAACGACGCCCGCCGCCGCAGCATCCGCAAGTTCAAGGACAAGCCCGTCCCGCGCGAACTCGTGGAGTGCGTATTGGCGGCCGCGGCGCAGGCGCCGTCCTCCGCCACCACCCGCAGAAGTCCTTGGAGGGTAGTCGTAGAAGCGGTGAGGGGGTATGCCGGCCACCCTCGGTTGCGTCCGCAGGATCTTTGGATCGCCGGCAGCCGCCGGAGAACAACACACCTTTTCAGTTCAGTCCAGGATCAACCTCTCCCGCCGGAAGCGCGCGGCGGCGGCAGCCAGAAGGATGGCATCCAGGAAGGCCAGGACGAAGGCGGCCGCTACGACCGCCCGGCCGGCCGGGAGATCCGAGACGGCCGCCGCCAGGCGGGCCCGCATCCCGGACGGCAATGCCTGCGCGCCGAAGGTCGGCACAAG
The DNA here is from genome assembly GCA_012516115.1 of Bacillota bacterium. Taxonomy (GTDB): domain Bacteria; phylum Bacillota; class UBA4882; order JAAYXC01; family JAAYXC01; genus JAAYXC01. The sequence continues at coordinate 9,298 of JAAYXC010000155.1, forward strand.
GAAAAGCAGCAGCGTGGCCAGGCTCAAGGTCTGCTGCGCCTGGCGCACCGTGGGCGCGTAAAGCGAGACGTGTACGCCGATGCCGGCGGCCGTGATTGCGGCGAGCAGGCTCAAAAGAGGCCCCCCGGCGGCAAGCAGAGGGGCGGGGAAGCGGAAGGCGCCCGGCATGACCAGATTGACCGTTATTACGCCCATTACGATGCTGCCCAGCGTCAGAAGCCAACCATAAGCCACGGCGGCCCATACCTTGCCGAAGAGCACGGCCCGGTCGGGCAGACGGCTGGCCAGGAGGGTTTCCAGGGTGTGGTGTTCGCGCTCGCCCGCCACGGTACCCGCGGTGGTGTTCGCGACGACGAAGATCGGGAACCACACCCACAAAAGGAGCGCCGCCGGCGAGGAGAGCCAGGCCTCGCCCAACTCCAGCGGCAGGAAGACGCCGAAGACTCCGAACCAGATCAAGAGGCGAATGAAACCGCCCCGCGGCCCGTTCATCTCCAGGATCTCCTTGCCTTCCTTCCAGAACACGGTCAGCACATCATGCATCATCGGCGCTCCTCCTCCACCAACGCCAGGAAGACCTCCTCCAGGCTGGCCCGGGTCTTGCGAACCTCCTCCACCTCGACGCCGGCTTCGACCATGGCCCTGACCAGCGGGGCCTGGTCCGCCCCCGGCCGCAGATCCAAAGTCAAGCGGCCTTCCTCCCTGGTTATGGCCAGTACCTCGTTGCGGGCTGAAAGCAATGCCGCCACCCGTTCGTCCAGCCCCCGGCCGGCGATCTCCAGCCGTTCGCCGCCTCTCGCCTTCAGTTCCTCCGGGGAGCCGACGGCGAGCAGTCGTCCCTTATGGATGACGCCCACTAGCGCGCAGATCTTTTCCGCCTCGTCCAGATTGTGCGTGGTCAAGAACACGGTCGCCCCTTCCCGTTCGGCCAGCGACCGGAGGTCCTCGCGCAGGGAGGCCGCGGCCACGGGATCCAGGCCGGAGGTGGGTTCATCCAAAAAGACCAGGGGCGGCCGGTGCAGCACGGCCCTGGCCACGGCCAGTTTGCGTTTCATGCCGCGGCTCAAGGCACCCGTCCTCTCCCGGCGGCGTTCCCAGAGGCCGAAATGGGTCAGGATCTCCTTTATCCGGTCGCGGCGGGCCTGCGGCGGCAGCCGCCAGATACGGGCGTAAAACTCCAGGTTGTCCTCGGCGCTCAACCGTTCGTAGAGCCCGTCGTGTTCGAGAAGGGCCCCCACCCGGGCGCGGATCTCGCAGGCCTCTGTGCGCGTATCGAACCCCAGGACCTCGGCCCGGCCCGCCGTCGGGGCGATAAGCCCCAAAAGCAGCCTGATGGTGGTGGTCTTGCCGGCGCCGTTCGGACCGAGGAACCCGAAGACGATCCCCCGCGGCACCTCGAGATCGAGCCCGTCCACCGCCCGGAGGCCGCGGAATTCCTTGGTCAGATCCGTTGTCTTGATCGCTGCTTCGGTCATCCCTCTCGCCGTCCTTTTCTCCTAGTTATCGTTCGATATTATCGAGGCATCTTCGCCACCATCCCCCGCAGGTGATCCCGGTAAGCCCGATAGGCCTCCCGGCCGCGTTCGGTCAAGGAACAGGTCGTGCGGGGGATCTTGCCGGCGAACCCCTTCTCCCCGGCCACGTAGCCGGTTTCCTCCAGTTTGGAGAGATGAGCCGAGAGATTGCCCTTCGTCAGACCGGTTTCGCGCAAGAGGAAAGTGAATTACGTTGTCGTAGTTAATCTCCTAAGAACACGGCCAGAGTACTTCTTCAACAATTAATAAAGGTCTATTTGGTTCTGGTAAAAAGAACCACAATACTTTTGGATTACGGTATTTGCATTCTATTAACAAATTTAAGCGAACTTTGATAATATGTGGATTAGAAAAGGGAATGTATGACCACGCATTCATATCAATAGAACAATCTTTAGTTATACCATCTTGATGTCTAGAATAAGTATAATCAGCATCAATAATGAAACCTTGAGCGACAAGAAGCTTGGCCACTTCATATTCTAATGGGATACTCATTGAGAGTAGTCGGTTCTTCCACGAGCCGGCCACGTATGATA
>JAAYXC010000156.1 GCA_012516115.1 Bacillota bacterium
ATGGCCAAGCCGAAATTCGAACGGACGAAGCCGCACGTGAACGTGGGGACGATCGGGCACGTGGACCACGGGAAGACGACGTTGACGGCGGCGATCACCAAGGTCCAGGCGGCGAAGGGGCTGGCGAAGTACGTCTCCTACGACGAGGTGGCGAAGGCTTCGGAGGCCCAGGGCCGGCGCGACCCGACCAAGATCCTGACGATCGCCACGGCGCACGTGGAGTACGAGTCGGATAAGCGGCACTACGCGCACATCGACTGTCCGGGGCATGCCGACTACGTGAAGAACATGATCACGGGCGCGGCGCAGATGGACGGGGCGATCCTGGTGGTCTCGGCCGAAGACGGGCCGATGCCGCAGACGCGGGAGCACATCCTCCTGGCGCGGCAGGTGAACGTGCCGTATATCGTGGTTTTCTTGAACAAATGCGACAAGGTGGACGACCCGGAACTCCTCTCCCTGGTGGAGCTGGAAGTGCGGGATCTTCTTTCCAAGTACAACTTCGACGGAGAGAACGCGCCGGTCATCCGCGGTTCGGCCTTGAAGGCCCTGCAGGCGGAGAGCCCGGACGCACCGGAGGCCAAATGCATTTCCGAGCTCCTGGAGGCCTGCGACAACTGGATCCCGGAGCCGGTGCGGGACATCGACAAACCGTTCTTGATGTCGATCGAGGACGTTTTCTCCATCACCGGGCGTGGCACGGTGGTGACGGGGCGCGTTGAGCGCGGCGTGGTGAAGGTCGGCGACGAAGTGGAGATCGTCGGTCTGCGGGAAGAGTCGCGCAAGACGGTGGTGACCGGGGTGGAGATGTTCCGGAAGGTTCTCGACCAGGGCCAGGCGGGGGATAACATCGGCGTGCTCCTGCGGGGTATCGACCGCAAGGACGTGGAACGGGGTCAGGTGCTGGCCAAGCCGGGGACCATCACGCCGCACACCAAGTTCAACGCCGAGGTCTATGTCCTGACCAAGGAAGAGGGCGGGCGGCATAGTCCGTTCTTCACCGGGTATCGGCCGCAGTTCTATTTCCGGACCACGGACGTCACCGGGGCCATCAAACTGCCGGACGGCACGGAGATGGTCATGCCCGGGGACAACGTGAACCTGCAGGTGGAACTCATCACCCCCGTGGCCATGGAGGAAGGACTCCGGTTCGCCATCCGCGAAGGCGGCCGCACCGTCGGCGCCGGCGTGGTCACGAAGATCTTGGAGTGAACCTTCGGGCGCACGGCGCTTTCCCCGGGCATACGGAGGAGGGAAACTGGCAAATGGCCAACCAAAAGATCCGGATTCGGCTCAAGGCCTTCGACCACCGGCTGCTCGACCAGTCGGCCGAGAAGATCGTGGAGACGGCCAAACGTACCGGGGCCATCGTCTCGGGGCCGATCCCTCTGCCCACGGAGAAGAGCATCTTTACCGTCTTGCGCGCGCCGCATGTGGAGAAAGACTGCCGTGAGCAGTTCGAGATGCGGACCCACAAGCGGTTGATCGATATTCTGGAACCGAGTGCGAAGACGGTCGATGCCTTGATGCGCTTGGATCTCCCGGCAGGGGTCGATATCGAGATCAAACTATAAGCGTAAAAAGGTAAAAAGAAGAAGTCTGGGTCAGAAACTCATGAGTTTCCGACCTTTAGGTAGGGGGTTTTGGCATGGCCAAGGGGATACTCGGACGGAAGATCGGGATGACCCAGATCTTTGGCGCCGACGGCCAGGCTATCCCGGTGACGGTGGTGGAGGCCGGACCGTGCGTGGTGGTACAGAAGAAGAGCACGACCACCGACGGCTACGAGGCCATCCAGCTCGGATTCGGCGAAAAGAGGGAGCGCCTTTTCAACAAGCCCTTGCGGGGACATTTCGCCAAGCACGGCATCACCCCGCGTCGCTTCCTGCGGGAGATCCGCCTCGAGGAAGGGGATCCTTCTTATGAGGTGGGCCAAGAGATTAAGGTGGACATCTTCCGGGAAGGGGAATACGTGGATGTTACCGGCAGGAGCAAAGGGAAAGGCTTTGCCGGCGTAATCAAGCGGTGGAATTTCAACCGGGCGCCGATGGCCCACGGTTCGATGTACCACCGGCGGGTCGGTTCACTCTGCGCCACCGATCCGGCCCGGGTTTTTAAAAACCGCAAGTTGCCCGGGCGGATGGGCGGAGAACGCGTCACCGTTCAGGGCCTGCGGGTGGTCAAGGTGGATCCAGAACGGAATCTTCTTCTCGTTAAAGGGGCCGTTCCCGGTCCCAAAGGAGGTCTCCTCATTATTAAGGAGACGGTGAAGCGGGCCAAGCGGGCCCAGGCCTGATCTTAAGGGGGTATACGCGATGCCTACGGTTCCGGTCTACAACCTCGAGGGCCAACAGACCGGTGAAATACAACTTTCGGAGGAAGTTTTCGGCGCGCCCGTTAACCGGGCTCTCCTCCACGAAGCGGTCAGGTTGCAGTTGGCTTCCCGGCGGTTGGGTACGGCCAAGGCCAAGACCCGCGGCGAAGTCCGCGGTGGCGGGCGTAAGCCCTGGCGACAGAAGGGCACCGGCCAGGCCCGTCATGGTTCCCGGCGTTCTCCGCTCTGGACCGGCGGCGCCGTGGTCTTCCCACCCGTGCCACGCAAGTACGGCTTTAGCCTGCCCGGGAAGGCCAGGTGTCTGGCGTTAAGATCCGCCCTCTCGGCCAAGGTGGCCGACGGTGAATTGCTGGTCCTGGAGGAACTCCACTTTGCCGCACCGAAGACCAAGGCCATGGTGGCCCTTCTCGACCGGTTTAATCTCGATCGGAAGACGCTCATCGTTCTCCCGGCACCGGAGGAGAACGTGGAGAAGTCGGCGCGTAACATTCCCGGAGTTACCACCATGTTACCCGAGCAGTTGAACGTTTACGACATCCTGAACCACGACCGGCTTCTCCTGACCCGGGCGGCCGTGGCGAAGGTAGAGGAGGCGCTGGCCTAATGGACGCCTGGACGATCGTCAAGCGGCCCATCGTCACGGAAAAGTCCAACCGCTTGATGGAACAGAACAAGTATTGTTTTGTCGTGGATCCCAAGGCGAACAAGCATCAGATCAAGCAAGCGGTGGAAGAGATTTTTAAAGTGAAGGTCCTCGCGGTCAATACCATGCGTATGGAAGGGAAGATCAAACGCCTGGGGAGAAGCGAAGGCCGGCGGCCTGACTGGAAGAAGGCCGTGGTCACCCTCGCCCCCGGCAGCCGGATTCAGTTCTTCGAAGGAGTATGATGATTAGTTTTGAGTTTTGAGTTATGAGTTATGAGTTAAGTTAGGAGGGCCGGTGAATTCATCGCCGATGAGGGTTGAGTTTTGCGTTATGAGTTTAAAATACGAGGGTTGATAAATTCATCGTTTGCCCTGTATATTTAAGCGGATTTTCTTGACTCAACGCTCAACACTCATAACTCATAACTAATTTCTAGGGGGATTAAAATGGCCATCAAAAAGTATAAACCGACCTCGCCCGGCCGCCGGTTCATGACCGTGGCGACCTTCGAAGAGATCACCAAGGACCGGCCGGAAAAGGCACTGCTTGAGCCGAAGCGGTCCCATGCCGGCCGGAACGCCACGGGGCGGATCACGGTCCGCCACCGCGGCGGCGGGCATAAGCGGATGTACCGGGTGATCGATTTTAGGCGGGATAAGATCGGGGTCCCGGCGAAGGTGGCGGCCATCGAGTACGATCCCAACCGCTCGGCCCGGATTGCCCTGCTCCATTACGTGGACGGGGAGAAACGTTATATCCTGGCTCCGCTGGGGTTAAAGGTCGGGGATACGGTTATGGCCGGTCCACAGGCGGACATCAAGCCGGGGAATGCGCTGCCGCTTGCGGCCATCCCGGTGGGAACGATCGTCCACAATATCGAGCTCCGTCGGGGTTGTGGTGGCACCCTGGTCCGAAGCGCCGGCGCCGGGGCGCAACTTCTGGCCAAAGAAGGCGAGTACGCCCAGGTCCGCCTGCCCTCGGGCGAGGTGCGGAAGATCCGCCAGGAGTGCATGGCCACCATCGGCCAGGTGGGGAACATCGAACATGAGAACATCACCATCGGTAAGGCCGGGCGTTCGCGCTGGCTGGGCTGGCGGCCGGCCAACCGGGGACTCTCCATGAACCCGGTGGACCACCCGCACGGCGGCGGCGAAGGTCGTTGTCCGGTGGGCCGTCCGCCGGTGACTCCGTGGGGTAAACCGGCTCTGGGTCATCGGACCAGAAACCCCAAACCGTCCGATAAATTGATCGTCAAGCGACGTGATTAAGCCAGGGACGGCAAAGGAGGGGTAACCGGAAGTGTCGCGCTCGAAGAAGAAAGGGCCCTATGTCCATCCTTCGTTGATCAAAAAGATCCGGGAGATGAACGAGAAAGGCGAGAAGCGGGTCATTAAGACCTGGTCGCGAAGTTCGACCGTCTTCCCGGAGATGGTGGGGCATACCATCGCGATCCACGACGGCCGTAAGCACGTCCCGATCTATTTAACCGAAGAGATGGTCGGGCATAAATTGGGTGAATTTGCCCCGACGCGGACCTTCCGCGGCCACGGGGCACACACCGAGCGGTCTACGGCTTTGAAGTAAATTTTATGCGCCGGGATCGCCAGGGAGGTTTACCAGATGGAAGCAAGGGCAGTGGCGCGATTCGTGCGCATCGCGCCGAGAAAAGCGCGCGCGGTGGTCAACCTGATCCGGGGCAAGAAAGTAGACGAAGCCCTTAAGATCTTGGCGTTTACCCCGCGGGGGGCGGCGGAGGTCGTGGCCAAGGTGGTCGAATCGGCGGCGGCCAACGCCGAGAACAACCATAATCTGAACCGTGACGCGTTGGTCGTGGCCGAAGCCTTCGTCGACCAGGGACCGACGATGAAGCGGGTCCACCAGCGGGCCCAGGGCCGCATCGCGCTCATCCGGAAACGCACCAGTCACATTACGGTCGTCCTCAGGGAGAAGGAGGGTTAGGCGTGGGTCAGAAAGTCCACCCGTTGGGGTTACGGCTCGGGATAATCAAAGATTGGGAGGCCAGATGGTTCGCGGAGCGCGACTACGCCGATCTGCTCCATGAGGACCTGAAGATCCGCCGAACCTTAAAGAAGCGGCTCTATGCCTCCGGGGTGGCCAAGATCGAGATCGAGCGCGCGGCCAACCGGGTTAAGGTCACCATCCATACCGCCCGGCCGGGGATGGTCATCGGACGTGGGGGAACCGAGGTCGAGAACATCCGTCGCGACCTCGAAAAGATGACGGGAAAACAGGTCCAGCTCAACATCGCCGAGGTCAAGACGCCGGAGCTCAATGCCCAGCTGGTGGCGGAGAACATCGCTTTTCAGCTGGAGCGACGCGTCTCCTTCCGGCGGGCCATGAAACAGGCCATTTCCCGCGCCATACGCCTGGGCGCCCAGGGGATCAAGGTGGCCTGCAGCGGCCGTCTGGCCGGGGCCGAGATCGCCCGAACCGAACATTACAGCGAGGGCAAGGTACCCCTCCACACTCTGCGGGCCGATATCGACTTCGGGCTGGCCGAGGCCAAGACGACCTACGGCAAGATCGGTGTCAAGGTCTGGATTTATAAAGGTGAGGTACTCCCCCAGAAGAAGACGGCGAAGGCGGAGGGAGGCGCGCTGAGGAATGCTCGTGCCCAAGAGGGTTAAACACCGCAAAGTAATGCGCGGACGGATGAAGGGCAAAGCCATCCGCGGTTCCCAGCTCGACCTGGGCGATTACGGGTTGAAGGCCTTAGAGCCCGGGTGGATAACGAACGTGCAGATCGAGGCGGCCCGTATTGCCCTAACACGGCATATCAAGCGTGGGGGCAGGGTTTGGATCAAGATCTTCCCCGATAAACCGGTGACGGCCAAACCGGCCGAAACCCGGATGGGCGGCGGGAAAGGTTCTCCCGAACATTGGGTGGCCGTGGTGAAACCGGGGCGGATTCTCTTCGAGATCACCGGGGTGGAGGAGGACGTCGCCCGCGAGGCCATGCGCCTGGCGGCGCATAAGCTTCCTATCAAGGCCAAGTTCGTCAAGCGCCTAGAGGCGGGTGGTGAAGCCGAATGAAACCCAAGGAGATCCGCGACTTAACCGACGAGGAACTGGAGAAGAGACTCCATGATTTGAAGGCGGAACTCTTTAACCTCCGCTTTCAACTTGCCACCGGCCAATTGGAAAACCCCATGCGGGTACGCGACGTACGCCGGTCCATCGCGCGGATCAAGACCATCCAGCGCGAGCGGGAACTCCATCTCCACCGGGCATGAGGAAAGCACGAGGAGGGACGAAAAATGGCCGAGCGGTCGTGGCGGAAGACCCGGGTGGGTCGCGTGGTCAGCGATAAGATGGATAAAACGGTGGTCGTGGCCGTCGCGCGCCTCGTCCGGCACCCTCTTTACGGCCGGACCATTAAGCGGACCACGAAGCTGAAAGCCCATGATGAACGGAATCAGTGCCGGATCGGAGATCGCGTCCGGGTGATGGAGACGCGGCCTCTCTCGCGGGAGAAGCGGTGGCGCGTGGTGGAGATCATCGAACGCGCCCAGTGAGCCCGTCGGGATGCGGTGAGATTTCGGCAGAAAGGAGGGGCCGGACTTGATTCAGACCCAGACCTACTTGAATGTAGCGGATAACTCAGGTGCTAAACAGCTCATGTGCATTCGGGTTCTCGGCGGTTCGCGGCGCCGGTACGCCAGAGTAGGCGATGTGATCGTCGCCGTGGTCAAGGACGCGCTCCCGCCCACGGTGGCCAAGAAAGGAACGGGCGCCGGCGCGGCGGTCAAGAAGGGTGACGTGGTACGGGCGGTGGTCGTCCGGACCAAGAAACCCACCCGGCGGCCGGACGGTTCTTATATCCGGTTCGACGATAACGCGGCGGTCATCCTGACCGACCAGATGAATCCACGGGGGACCCGTATCTTCGGACCGGTGGCCCGCGAACTGCGGGAGAAGAACTTCACCAAGATCATCTCCCTGGCGCCCGAGGTGCTTTAGGCCACGGGCCGGGGACCTCGCCCGGCCGTGGAGAACGGCCGGAGAAGGAGGGAGGATCATAGTGGCAGTACGAACCCTGCTCAAAAAAGGCGACGAAGTGATGGTCCTTTCCGGTAAGGATCGGGGCCGCCGGGGCAAGATCCAGCGGGTCCTGGCCGGAGAGGGCAAGGTGATCGTGGAAGGCCTTAATCTGGCCAAGAAACATGCCCGGCCGACCAAGACCAACCCGCAGGGTGGAGTCATCGATAAGGCTCTACCGCTTCCCGCCGGCAAGGTGATGCTGGTTTGCCAAGGCTGTAACAAGCCGACCCGCATCCGGAGGGAAGAAGCCGTGGACGGGACCTGGGTCCGCGTCTGCCGGCGGTGTGGTCGGACCATCGATTGACCCGGCCCGCGCGATCCGGGGAAGGTTTCTTCCCCGCTTTCATGTTGTGACCGGTGATGGCCGGGCCGGTATTGGGCCAAGGAGGTGTGTTCGGTGTCGCGTTTGCGCGACAAATACTTGAAAGAAGTCGTTCCCGCTCTACGCGAACGTTTCGGCTTCAAGAACGTGATGGAGGTCCCGCGCCTCGTCAAGGTGGTCATCAATATGGGCGTGGGAGAGGCCACGAGCAATCCCAAGGCCATCGACGCGGCCGTCAACGACCTCATGGCCATCTCCGGGCAAAAACCCATCGTGACGCGGGCCAAGAAGTCCATTGCCGCCTTCAAGGTGCGCACGGGCATGTCGATCGGGGTCAAGGTCACCCTCCGGGGGGAGAGGATGTACGAATTCCTCGACAAGCTCTTTAACCTGGCGTTGCCGAGGATCAGGGACTTTAAGGGCGTATCGCCCAAGTCCTTCGACGGTCGCGGGAACTACACCCTCGGCCTGCGGGAACAGCTCATCTTCCCGGAGATCGACTACGATAAGGTCGATAAGATCCGGGGGATGGACATCACCATCGTCAGCTCGGCCAAGACGGACGAGCAGGCCTACGAACTTTTACGCCTTTTGGGCATGCCGTTCCGTGCCGGTTAAAGGGGGGAAATTAAGGAATGGCCAAGGTCTCCATGATCGTCAAGGCCAATCGGTCGCCCAAGTTCAAGGTGAGGCAGCACAACCGGTGTAAGCTCTGCGGACGTCCCCGGGCTTATATGCGGAAGTTCAAGATTTGCCGCATCTGCTTCCGTACCCTGGCCCACCGGGGCGAGTTGCCGGGTATTACCAAAGCCAGCTGGTAAGAGGTCGTTTTAGAGGGGGATTTCCCATGACGATGACCGACCCTATCGCCGATATGTTGACCCGGATCAGGAACGCCAACATCGTCCGGGCCAAAGTCGTCGAGGTCCCTGCTTCGCGCATCAAACGCGAACTGGCCTTGATCTTTAAAAACGAAGGTTATATCGAGGACTGCGAGTTCATCGAGGACAACAAACAGGGCATCATCCGCCTCCATCTGAAGTACGGTCCGGACCGCGAACGGGTCATCAGCGGTATTAAAAGGATCAGCAAGCCCGGACGGCGGGTCTATGTGGGCAAGGATGAGATCCCCAGGGTGCTCGGGGGGCTCGGAATCGCCGTTCTCTCGACGCCGCGCGGGCTGATGACCGACCGTCAGGCGCGCAAAGAAGGCGTCGGTGGCGAGGTGCTCTGTTACGTCTGGTAATCACGGCGTGGTTTTGGCCACAGGGGGTGCTGGAATGTCCAGAATCGGGCGGATGCCCATCGAGATTCCCAAGGGGGTGGAGGTTCAGGTCGACGGGAACGTCGTAAGGGTCAAGGGTCCCAAGGGCGAGCTCGTCCAGAGCTTTCATCCCGATATGCAGATCGCGGTGGCCGAGGGCCGCGTCGTGGTCACGCGGCCGTCGGACGAGAGGCTCCACCGTTCCCTCCATGGTTTGACGCGGACTTTGATCGCCAATATGGTGGAGGGCGTGACCAAGGGGTATGCGCGCACGCTGGAGATCGAGGGCGTGGGTTATCGGGCCAGTAAGTCAGGGGAGAAGCTCGTCCTCACCGTGGGCTATTCCCATCCGGTGGAGATCGCCCCGCCTCCCGGGATCGAGTTCGAGCTTCCTTCCCCCACCCGTATCGTGGTGAAGGGTCTGGATAAACAACGGGTCGGGGAAGTGGCGGCCATGATCCGGGCCGTACGTAAACCCGAGCCCTACCAGGGCAAGGGCATCCATTACGAGAACGAGAAGATCCGCCGGAAGGCGGGCAAAACCGGCAAAGCGGGCAAGAAATAAGCCGGTCGGGATAATAAGCCCAAGGCCGACGGCGTGTAAATCGCGGGGGAGAGGGAGCGAGGGACATTGTTGAAACAACCGGATCGCAAAGTATCTAGAGAACGCCGCCATCGGCGGCTGCGGAAAAAGATCTTCGGTCTTCCGGAGAGGCCGCGGTTGGCCGTTTTTCGGAGCCTGCGGCATATCTACGCGCAGCTAATCGACGACACCAAGGGCATCACCCTGGCTGCGGCCTCGACCCTCGATCCGGAAGTCAAGCAGAATCTTACCGGGAATCCGGGGAGCGTGGCCGGGGCCAAGGCGGTGGGCGAGGCCATCGCCCGTCGGGCGCTGGCCAAAGGGATCACGAAAGTGGTCTTCGATCGCGGGGGCCACCTCTATCA
>JAAYXC010000157.1 GCA_012516115.1 Bacillota bacterium
GCCGGGAGGGTGAGTTCCATTCATGGCGGGTTCAAACCGGGAAGGCAGACGGGCCCGGCCCGCCGCTCCGCCTCCGACCCCACCGGAGCTACCCCCGGAAACCTTGTAAGGAGGCGTCTTTCATGATCGGCAAAGTCAACGACGAATTCTTCCGCCGCGCCATCCTGCCTTATACCGGCGCGGCCGCCCCGGAGGTGGTGGTGGGCCCGCGGATGGGGGTCGACGCGGCCGTCCTCCGGTGCGGTGACCGTTATCTCGTCGTGGCCGAAGACCCAATCTTTCCCGGGCCCACTACGTCACCCGAGGATTTCGGCTGGATCACGGTCCACATCGGCGCCAGCGACGTGGCGGTCATGGGGGTGCGGCCGCAGTACCTGACCTATTCCCTCCTCCTGCCACCCGGCACGCCCGAGGATTACATCGAACGCCTCGTAAAGGGCATAAGCGACGCCGCGCAGGAACTCGGGATCGCCATCGTCGGCGGGCATACCGGTTTCTACAGCGCGGTCGTCGTGCCCACCATCGGCGGGATCACCGTCTGGGGGATGGGAGAAAAAGTCATGACCCCGGCCGACGCCCGGGTGGGGGACGCGGTAATCATCACCAAAGGGGCGGCCGTCGAGGCGGCGGCCATCTTCGCCGGCGAGCTCGGGGAGAGGCTCCTTGCCGAGGGCGTCCCGCCGGCGCTGGTGGAGCGGGCCGCCAAAAGGATGCGCGAGATGAGCGTGGTCAAGGACGCCCTTCTCGCCGCTTCGATCCCCGGGGTCAATGCCATGCACGACGCCACCGAGGGCGGCCTCGCCCGCGGCCTCTGGGAAGTGGCCGAGGCCTCCGGCGTGGGCTTGAGGGTTGAGCGGGCGGCGGTCCCGGTCCCGGAGGATATCGCCGCGGTCTGCAGGCCTTTCGGCCTCGACCCGTACGAGATCATCAGCGAGGGGACCCTGATCGTGACCTGCGCCCCGGCGACGAAAGACGCGTTGCTGGATCTCTTCTCCCGGCACCACCTTCCCGCCGCCGTCATCGGCACGGTCGTCCCGGCCGAGGAGGGCCGCTGCTGGGTAGAGGCGGACGGCCGGGAAAGGGAGCTCGTCCCGCCGAGCGTGGACCGCTTTTGGGAGGTCTTCTTTGCCGCTCTGGCGGTAAAGTCCGACCCGCGGCCGCCGGCGGAAAAAGCCGCCTGCCTCGAGGTGAAACGGGCGGCCGAAGAGCTCATCGCCGCCGGGATCGTGCGGTTCCTCCCGGAGATCGGCGCCAACCTGGCCTATGCCCCACCCGGCGCGAAAAACCCGGAAGAAGGGGTGGCCTTCCCGGGCCGGCTGGTCCGGGCGAAAGACCGGGCCGTGGCCGTGGGGGAACCGGAACCAGGCGGCTCGACCCATATGGCCAAGACCATCCTCGTGATCCGGGAATTCTTCCCCGCGGCCACCTGCATCATCAACCTCCGGCACGACCCGGCCGTTCGGGAGGCCTGCCGGACTCTGGGTCTGGGCATGGCCACCATGCCCACCCCGCCTGGTTACCGCCAGGAAGGGGAAGCGTTCTACCACGACCTGCGGGCGCTCCTGGCTACCTGGAATGAATTACCGGTCATCATCGAACTTCCCGACCGCATAAACCTGGAGAAGCTCTTCCTTATAGTCGGAAAAGACCTCCCGGACCTGGTGAAGACGGTGAAGACGCTCCTCGCCGCGACGGATTAAACCATCGCCGGTACCAGGGGGCGGGTCTTCCTGCCTTCGCAGAGCAAAGAACCGGAAGGATAAGCCGAAAAAATTCATGGACCATATTGAGAAAAGCGGGGGTTGGGGAGGTTACGACCCGGATGCGGTGACCCTCAGACCACCGTACCCGGCCCCCATCTCGGCGGTGGGCCATACGGCCGCCGCCGAGTTTATGTTCCTGGGCCGGACTTACAGGAGAGGACGCAAGGGGAGGTAGCGCACGGGGATATTTTTCGCCGGATGCTTACCCGGAAGAGCGCGTTCGCTAAGAAGACCGCTGCAACGTGGACAATAGACCAGTCCTACGGAGACCACATGCTGACCGCAATCACGACATTTCAC
>JAAYXC010000158.1 GCA_012516115.1 Bacillota bacterium
TCCAGGAAAAACTGGAGATCGCGCAACCATTGGCGCGGTTGAACGTGGACGTCATCGAGGCCGGATTCGCCATCGCCTCCTCGGGGGACTTTGCCGCGGTTAAGGCCATCGCCGAAAACGTTAAAGGTGTCAGCATTTGTTCCCTAGCCCGCGCCATGCCGGCCGACATCGAGCGGGCCTGGGAAGCGCTCCAAGGCGCCGAACGGCCTCTCATCCATACCTTCATCGCTACCTCGGAGATCCACATGCAACACAAGTTGCGCAAAAGGCCGGAGGAGGTCCTGGAGATGGCCGTGGCCGCGGTGAAACTGGCCCGCAAGCTCTGCCCGGAGGTGGAGTTCTCGGCCGAGGACGCCACGCGGAGCGACTGGGATTTCCTCTGCCGGGTCTTCGCCGCGGCCATCGAGGCCGGGGCCACGATCATCAACGTACCGGATACGGTAGGCTATATCACGCCCACGGAATTTGCCGCCCTCATTAAGTACCTCCGGGAGCACACGCCGGGTTTGGACCGGGTTGTCCTCTCGGTCCACTGCCATAACGACCTCGGGCTGGCGGTCGCCAATTCCCTGGCGGCGGTGGAAGCCGGGGTCGACCAGGTGGAGTGCACCATCAACGGGCTCGGCGAACGGGCCGGGAACGCGGCCCTGGAGGAGATCGTCATGGCCCTCAAGACCCGGGCCGAGCACTTCCAGGCCCAGACCAGGGTGGTGACCGAACAGATTTACCGGACGAGCACCCTGGTCTCCGCGCTCACCGGCCGGCCGGTCCAGCACAATAAGGCCATCGTCGGGAGCAACGCCTTCGCCCATGAAGCCGGGATCCATCAGGACGGGATCTTGAAGAACCGCCTCACCTACGAGATCATGACCCCGCAATCGGTGGGGATCCCCACCAGCCGGCTCGTCTTGGGTAAACATTCCGGCCGCCACGCTTTCCGCGTTCGGTTGGAAGAACTGGGTTACACTCTTACCGATGAGGAACTCCAGAAGGCCTACGAACTCTTCCTCGAGGTGGCCGACAAGAAGAAAGAAGTCACCGACGAGGATCTGGAGGCCATCGCCCGGGGCGAACGGGCGGTGGTGGAAGATCTCTTCGAGCTCGATTATCTCCATGTCACCACCGGAATCACCACCGTGCCCACGGCCACGGTGCGCATTCACAAACAGGGTGAACTTTTCCAGGAGGCCGCCTGCGGTGACGGGCCGGTGGACGCGGTCTACAAGGCCATCGACCGCATCGTGGGGTTACCGGTGACGCTGAAAGATTATACCATCAGGGCCGTCACCGGCGGTCAAGATGCCCTGGGCGAGGTAACGATCCGGGTCGAGACACCCCAGGGGCGCATCCTTTCCGGCCGTGGGCTTTCGACGGATATCATCGAGGCCAGTGCCCGCGCCTACCTCCATGCGCTCAACAAGGCGGCACGGGAGGTCGTTGTCCAGGCGAATGGGGGCGGGCGGCAGCCGCACTAAAGACGAAGGTGGCAAAAAATGGTCCGTTTTTTCGGTATGGATTTCGGTTCCGTGATCTGGCGCCGGTTGATCCGCTGGTCGTCTTCTGGCCGGACCAAAAGGTATATTCCTCCAGGCGATGGGTGACGAGTTAGATCCGAATCCACGAAGGGAGGACAAAAAAATGGGTATGACCGTTACGGAGAAGATCCTGGCCGCCCATGCGGATCTACCCGAGGTCGTACCGGGGCAATTGATCATGGCCCGGGTGGACCTGGCCTTGGCCAACGATATCACCGCGCCGGTGGCCATCCGGGAATTCGCCAGGATGGGGGTGAAGGAGGTCTTCGACGCGACGAGGATCGCGTTGGTTCCGGACCATTTCACCCCGAACAAGGACATCAGCTCGGCCGAGCAGGCGCGCCTGGTGCGGGACTTCGCCCGCGAGCAGGGCATTGTCCACTACTTCGAGGTCGGCCGGATGGGTATCGAACATTGCCTCCTGCCGGAGCAGGGGCTGGTGGCCCCGGGCGAGCTCATCGTCGGTGCCGATTCGCATACTTGCACTTATGGGGCCTTGGGGGCTTTCGCCACCGGCGTCGGTTCTACCGATCTCGCGGCCGTCATGGCCACCGGCGAGATCTGGCTCCGCGTCCCGGAGACCATTAAGTTCGTCTATACCGGTCGGCTCCGGCCCTGGGTCGGGGGAAAGGATTTAATCCTTTATACCATCGGCCGGATCGGGGTGGACGGAGCCCGGTACGCGGCCATGGAGTTCACCGGGCCGGTAGTCCATGAATTATCGATGGATTCACGTTTTACCATGGCCAATATGGCCATCGAGGCCGGGGCGAAGAACGGTATCTTTCCCGTGGATGAGAAGACCCATGCCTACCTGGCCGGACGGATCAAGCGACCCTTCCGGGTCTATGAGAGCGACCCCGACGCCCGCTATCGCCAGGTTTACGAGTGGGACGTCTCGGAGTTAACGCCGCTTGTGGCCAGGCCCCATCTCCCGGAGAACGTGGCGCCGGCGCGGGAACTGCGGGAGGTAATCATCGATCAGGTGGTCATCGGCTCCTGTCCCAACGGCCGGATGGAAGACCTTCGCATCGCCGCTTCTCTCTTGAGAGGCCGCCGCGTCCATCCGCGCGTCCGCCTCATCGTCATCCCGGGGACACAGGCCATTTATCTTGAGGCCCTGCGGGAAGGACTGATCGAAATCTTTATCGACGCCGGCGCCGCGGTCTCCACCCCCACCTGCGGGCCCTGCCTCGGTGGGCATATGGGGATCCTGGCCCGGAATGAGCGGGCGGTGGCGACCACCAACCGGAACTTCGTCGGTCGCATGGGCCATCCGGAAAGCGAAGTCTATCTGGCGGGCCCGGCCGTGGCCGCTGCTTCGGCCGTTTTGGGGCGCATCGCCGACCCGGAGGAGGTGGCAGGATGAAGATCCAGAGTAGAGTCCATTGTTTTGGGGACGACATCGATACGGATAAGATCATTCCCGCGCGTTATCTCAATACCTCGGACCCCGCGGAACTGGCACGGCACTGTCTGGAGGATGAAGATCCCACTTTTGCCGGCCGCGTCCGGCCGGGCGAGATCATCGTCGCCGGCGAGAACTTCGGCTGCGGCAGCTCGCGGGAACACGCGCCGCTGGCCATCAAGGCGGCCGGGGTGGCCTGCGTCATCGCCAAAAGCTTCGCCCGCATATTTTATCGCAACGCCATCAACATCGGCCTGCCGATCCTGGAATGTTCCGCGATCGAAGGGGTGGAAACCGGCCACGAACTGTCGGTGGACCTCGAGCGTGGGGAGATCACCGACCTTACCACCGGACGCACTTACCGGGCCGCGCCTTTCCCGCCTTTTATGAAGGAACTCATCGCCGCCGGCGGGCTCGTGAATTACGTGCGACGAAAGCTCGGCGTGGATAAAAATTAAAACCAACCGATTTTTCCTTTCTGTTAATTTTAAGGAGGAATGAACGGATGGGCAAGACATATAAAATCGCGGTCATCCCGGGTGACGGCACCGGTCCCGAAGTCATCGCCGAAGGGGTGAAAGTCCTTCGGGCCGCGGCGGCTAAGTACGGCTTCAGGCTTGACCTCACTTATTACGACTTCGGCGGCGAACGCTACAAGCGGACGGGCGAGACCCTTCCCGACAGCGCCATCGAGGAGCTAAAGCAACACGACGCGATTTATCTCGGCGCCATCGGCCATCCCGATGTCAAGCCGGGGATCCTGGAGAAGGGTATCCTCTTGAAGCTTCGCTTCGCCTTCGACCAGTACATCAACCTGCGGCCGGTCAAGCTCTATCCGGGGGTCGAGACGCCGCTCAAAGACAAGGGCCCCGAGGACATCGATTTCGTAGTAGTCCGCGAGAATACTGAGGGTCTCTACGCCGGCGCCGGCGGGGTACTGCGGCGTGGGACGCCAGACGAGGTAGCCGTTCAAGAGTCCATTAACACCCGCAAGGGGGTCGAGCGGTGCATCAGATATGCCTTCGAGCTGACGCGGAAGCGGAACAAAACGAAGAAACTCACCCTCTGCGGGAAGACCAACGTCCTCACCTATGCCTTTGACCTCTGGGAACGGACCTTCTACGAGGTGGCCCGGGAATACCCGGACATCAAGACCGACTACGCCCACGTGGACGCTACCTGCATGTGGATGGTGAAGAACCCCGAATGGTTCGACGTCATCGTCACGGACAACATGTTCGGCGACATCATCACCGATCTCGGGGCCATGATCCAGGGCGGGATGGGGATCGCCGCCGGCGGGAACATCAATCCAGAGGGGGTCTCGATGTTCGAACCCATCGGCGGTTCGGCCCCGAAATACACCGGCCTGAACGTTATTAACCCTTTGGCCGCCATCATGGCCGGCCAGATGATGCTGGATATCCTTGGCGAGCAAGAGGCCGCGGCGGCGGTGGAGAAGGCGGTCATGAAGGTGGTGGCCGAAAAGCTAAAAAGTCTGGCAGCCGGGAAGATGGGTTATACAACCACCGAAGTGGGCGATATGGTGGCGAGTTTCGTCTAGGAGAAGATTCGGTCGTCGTCAAGTCCGGCCAGGCGGAAAGCCGGCCGGACTTTTTGTGCGCCCGGCATGGGCGATGGCTAATGGGTGGAAGCCCTATACAGCAGGCGGCGTGAAGTGTAGCTGAAGGCAAGGGTGTTCGCCGCAAGGCGGCCCCTTGAGTCCGCTTTTGGCCAACATCCTCCTGGATGACCTGGACAAAGAGCTTTGAACGCCGCTTCGCGCGGTATGCCGATGACTGCAACATCATGGTACGATCGGAACGCAGTGGTCAGCGGGTTAGGCAGAGTATCACCCATTTTACTGGCGCATCGCCAATACCCCTCAACTGAACCAGGCAATGGTGGTACCTACTGGCGGGATCTCGGCCTTCTCAGCTTGGAGCACCGATATCTCGAACTGCGTTCAGTTTCCTGAACCGCTGGATGCAGACCCGCATGTCCGGTGGTGTGTGAGGACGGCGGGGTGACCGTGCCTCCTACTCGATTGATATCTTGCTTTCGTGAAGGAAGTATGATATCATCTATGTTTAGAAGGTTAGGAGGACGTTCTATATTTTGTAAACATAAAAGA
>JAAYXC010000159.1 GCA_012516115.1 Bacillota bacterium
AAAACGGCCCCGGCCCTAAAGGCCCTCCGCGGCCGCCTCCACCAAGGCCCGCACGTTCTCCGCCGGCGTTCCCGGAGAGACACCACCGCCGGCAGAAAGAACGAGCCCCCGACCACCCGTCTTGACGAGGCAGGTCCTGGCCCATGATTTGACCTCTTCCGGGGTTCCCTGGACCATTACCTCCAGCGGCGGGACATTGCCCATGAGCACGATCCTCTTCCCCATCCGCTGTCGGACTTCCCCGATGTCGAGCATATGACTGAAATTCAAGACATCGAGGCCTGTCTCCGCGAGATGTTCCAGTATACCGCGGATATTGGCATCGTTATGATAAACCTTTACCATCTCCCCGAAAGACGAGAAGATCCGCTTCAGATACGGATGGGCGAATTCCAGATAGTCCGCCGGGGAGAGGAATCCCACGATATCATCGAGAACCATGACCCCTTCGACGCCGGAGAGGTTTTTCACCTGCGCCGATAACCATTTAATCACCGTTTCGGTGGTTATCTCCAAGAGCTTCTTTGCCCCGTCCGGGTAGAGCTTCAGATCGAGCATCAGCTCGGTGGTACCCCGGAGATGGGCGGCCAAAGCCAGGGGCCCCCGGGCCGCCACCATCTTGATGGCCCCCCCGGTCTCCTCTTTTAACCTTTTCTCCACGTGACGATAGAGGTTTAAGACGAAAGGCATCAACCCATCCTCGCGGGGATTCGGCACTTTGAGCCGCGTGACCTCGGCGATGTCATAGAGGACCGGGTTAACCGAAGGGGGGCTATTCTCCCACCAGGTGATCCGACACCCGAAGGCCGAGGGTTCCGTGGCCATGCCGTATTCCACCCAGAAACCGGGGAGGAAGAGGACCTCCGGAAAGAGTTTTTCCAGGCGGAGATTGATCGCCCACCATACCTCGGGCAGAGTGAAATAGTCGAAATGGGAGATCCCGGCGAACCCGGGCAGCCAAGGGCTGTCCACGATGAGGGCCACCGGGACGGGACCGCCGTCGGTCTCTCCGCTCCCTTCCCGCGCGGATAGGACGACGCGCTTGAATCTTTCCCAATTCTCGGGGGGCAAAACCCCATCCCTCCTTTGTTTAGACGTTCAGGAAGAAATCCTATTTTACCTTGAAGACCATCTGCGTCGGGCTGGTGAATTTCAAGGCCACGATGAGGCAGATCATGGCGATCAAGAAATAAACCACGGCCAGGGCATCGATGGCCTGGGGCGGCCGTGCCCCCGCCGCATAGGCGTCGGAGTACAGGGCCACGACGATGGTCTGCGATTTGGGACCGGCCACGAGAAAGGTCAGTTCGAACATGGAGATGGTCCGGACGACGGCCAGGATCCCGGCGGTGAGGATCCCGGGCAAAGAAAGGGGGACAAGGACGCGGAAGAAAGTCTGGACTTTGCTGGCCCCGAGGATTCTGGCGGCCGCTTCGAGATTAACCCCGATCTGTTCGATGAACGGCGTCAAGATGAGGATCATGAAGGGGACGATGGGCACCAGATTGGCCACGATGACCCCACTCAACCGGGTCGCCAGGTGAAAGCGGTAGAGCACCGTGGCCAGGGGGATACCGTAAGCCATCGGGGGGACGATCATCGGTAAAAGCAGCGCCGAAAGTAGCGCGCCTTTCAACCGGAAATCATATCTGGCCAGCCCATAAGCGGTGGGAAAGGCGATCAGGAGGGAGACGAAGACCACCACGATGGTCACGGTGAAGGTGGCCAGGAGCAACTGGGGAAGGTCGTGCTCGTTCGCCATGTATCGATACCATTCTAAGGTAAAGTGTTGGGGGAAAATTCCACTATACCAGCCTTTGCTGATCGAATTAAAGACCACCGTCCCCAGTATCCCACAGATGTTCACCAGATAGATTAAGATGGCCACGAAGAAAAGAATGCCCGAGATATTAAGCTTCCTTTCCATGACAAAGCCCCCATTCGCCGATTAACGTATTAGCCCTTACCCACGATGGAAGCGCCTTTGTAAATCCTCTGCCGCCAGATCATCACGAGCATGATGACCAACAACTCGATCAGGGCCATGGTCATCGCGATGGCCGAACCCATGTTGAAATCGAATTTCTCGAATGCCCATTGATAGGCGGCGATGGAGATCACCCGCGTGGGGCCCGATGGCTGGCCCAGGAGGACCGCCGAAGGAAAGACGGAAAACGCCATGACGAAATTCAGACAGAAGGCGATGGCGATCCCCGGCGCCACCAGTGGAAAGATGATGCGATGGAATATTTGCCATTTAGTAGCACCTAGCATCTGCGCGGCCCTTTCAAGGTTGGGGTCGATACCCGAGATATAACCGAGCAGCATCAAGAAGGCGAAGGGGAAACCCTGGATAACCAGAGAGAGCAGGACACCGAGATAATTATGGGTAAACTGCACCGGCCCTTTAACGATGCCCGTGGCCATCAGAAACTGGTTCAGCCACCCTTTGGGTCCCATATAGGTGAGCATCCCTTCGGAGACCAGGACGGTGCCCAGGGTAATGGGGAGGATCAGGAAGAAAGTGATCACCTTTTCCCCCCTTAGCCCGCGCCGCATATAGTAGGCAAAGGGAATCGCCAGCAAAACATTGATCAACGTGGCGGGCAGGGCGATCTTCAGGGTCACCCAGATGGTCCGCCGTTCCCATGGATCTCCGAAAAAGGCGGTGAAATTCCCCAGGGTGAAATTCCCTTCGGCATCGGTCAAGCCGAGGTATAAACCGTTCAAGAAGGGATAAACGAAGAGTAAAACGAGGAAAGCAAGGGAAGGCAAGAAGAAAAGCCAGAGATTACGCCGGTTCATGAGCTTCATCCCTCCTCCCGGGGAAAAGAAGGATCCGTTCCGGCGGAATCCAGGCCCCGCAACGCTCGCCGGCTTTTATCCGCTCGTCCGTCCGGAGATCGAGCCGGACGCCGTTCTCCATCAGGGCGGCGGCCTGGTTGAGCTGGCCCAGATACTCGACGACCTCGATCCGGCACGCTAACCGGTTGGCCGGTCCCTCGCCGAGCTGGACGTCCTCCGGCCGGATGGCGGTGAATACCGGCGCGCCGACGCCCATGGCGCCATGCGGAGCCTCCCTTCTCTCTCGCCCCACAAGCGAACCTGCGGCCTTAAGTTTAAGACCTTTGACTTCGACGATGACTTCACCACCGGGAAGGATCTCCTCGATCACGCCCGGCCATATATTGCGGAAACCCATAAAGTCGGCCACGAAGAGATTCGCCGGCCGGAAATAGACCTCCTCCGGTGTTCCCACCTGCTGGATCCGGCCGTTTTTCATTACCACGATCCGGTCCGAAAGGGCCAGCGCCTCTTGCTGGTCGTGGGTCACGTAAATCGAGGTTATCTGCAATTTTTCATGGAGCGACTTCAATTCGTAACGCATATCGATCCTCAGTTTGGCATCCAGATTCGAAAGCGGTTCGTCCAACATTAACAGACGCGGTTCCATGACGATACAACGGGCGATGGCCACCCTTTGTTGTTCACCGCCCGACATCTGGCTGGGAAATTTATTTTCATATCCCTCGAGATGAACCATGCGCAGGGCATTGGCGACCTTCTCGGCGATGACCGGCCTGGGCAGCTTTTTAAGCTGCAAGCCGAAGGCGATGTTATTGAAGACGTTCAAATGGGGAAAGAGGGCGTAATTCTGAAAGACCATGCCGAAACCGCGTTTTTCCGCCGGGACGGTATGGATCCCGTCATCGATGCATTCTTCGTCGATATATATCTTCCCACTGGTAATCGGCGTTAAACCGGCGATACAGTTTAACACCGTTGATTTGCCGCAGCCGGAGGGGCCCAAGAGCGTAACGAACTCTCCCTTTTTCAGGGTAAGATTGAAATCATGAAGTACTTGCGTTGTTCCGAAACTTTTATTAAGATTACGCAAAGAAATTTCCTTAAAATCTTTCATTATTTCACCACCAGCGAAGATTTTCCTGCGATGACCGAAAAGGCAGATCTAATACCAGGTCGCGGCAAGGTGATGGGGTAGAGGAGAACGCCTCTACCCCATCATCGTCCCCAGAGCCGAAAGGTTTACTTGACCTTCGACCCGACCAGTTTGTCCCACATATCGAAGGCCTGGACCAGTTCCTTGGAGTCAAGCTGCGTGGTGGTGGGGAATTCTTCGATGGCCTTCTCGTACTGCGGCCGCATCGCCGCGGAGATATTGGCCTGAATGTCCTTCGGGGCCATGGTTAAGGGGACGTTCTTGATGGCCGGACCGGGATAGAAGTACCCGTTATCGTAGGTAAAGGCCTGCATCTCGGGTTTCAACAACCAGGCCATCAAAGCCAGGGTGGCCTTCTTCTGGTTCTCGTTCAAACCCTTCGGCATGCACATAAAGTGGGCGTCCGTCAGCCAGGTGGTGTTCTTCAAGAAGAAGCCCTGGAAGTTCGCGGGAATGGTCCCCAGGATCCGCTGATTCATATCCCAACCGAGGTGGCTGGCGATGATATAGCGGGTCCCTTCCGCCAGTTCTTTAAACGTGATCGCCGTTCCCGTTGGATAGTAATCGATATACTGGTCGAGTTCTTTCAAGAATTTCCAGGTTTTATCCCAGGTCTTAGGATCCTTGGGGTTCTTGTCGCCGAGGATATAGGGGAGCCCTTGCAAGAGACACCGGCCGGGGCCGGAATTGGCCGGCCTGGCGTAGATGAATTTCCCCGGGTTGGCCTTGGCCCAGGCCAGCAATTCCTCCGCGGTGGTCGGAACTTTAGTTACCTTCTCAGGGTTATAAGTGAACATCGGGCCACCGGGACAATAAACCACCACGATTCCATACCCTTCGAAGAGGTCGAAGGCTTTTTTGGCCCCAGGGAGGTAGTTCGCTTCCAGGTTCGGAAAGTAAGATTTATAGGTGGGGATGAGGTTCTCCCAGATCTTCATCTCCAGACCGGCGGCCATGGCGTCGTACCCGGTCAAAACCATGGTGGTCGTTACATTCCCGGCCATCTGTTGCGCTTTGATCTTGGCCGGTAATTCGGGCGCGGTGGCTTTCATGTACTCGATATCGGAGACAAGTTCGGGATGGGCGGCCTTCAAAGCCTCAATGGCGGCCTGGGTGAGCTGCAGGTTGCCGGCCACATCGATGATGCTCAACTTCACCGGTTTCGCCTGTTGGCCCAGGGAAACGGCGAAAAAGCCGACAACCATAAGGGACAAGAGAGTGCAGGTCAAGATCCGGATGATTTTCACGGAAAATAACCTCCTTTTAACCAGTAATTTGCTCATGTTCTACGACACGACCGACGAATCTGTAAAGGCGCGTCAAATATCACCTCCTCTTGCGGAATTGATG